>JBAVGD010000070.1:0-2327 GCA_049684635.1 Solirubrobacterales bacterium
GACCAACCGATAACGCCCAAATTGCCGCATCGTAGGGCACCGCTCAGGCTACTTCCGACTCGCAGACGGACGAACCACCTACGTTCACTGTAAGTCCTCGCCTTTCCCCGTCTTGTAGCTGATCGCCGCCGGGGCGAAGCTCCGCATCGTGACAAGGAGGTGCACGATGCTGGATTCCGCCCGCCGTCTCCGACTGCAAGCCCGCCGATTCGAGAATCGTCGCAAGCCGACTGGCACGCGGTACTCCGCGGCATTTCGCGCCGAGGTCGTTACGTTGGCCCACGGCCGCATCGCGGATGGTATCGCGGTCGCCAGGATCGCGCGCGATCTGGGCTTGCGACCCAAGACGCTCACGCTCTGGCTGCGCCAGACCCCAGTTTCGAAGCTCCGCGCGGTCCGCGTCGAACGCGATCCACGGCCCGCCACAGTCGTGCCTGAGATCCGGCCCGTCGTGGTGATCCCCGGCGGTCTACGCATCGAAGGCCTTGATCTGGAGAGCGTCGCAAAGCTCGTGCGGTCGCTGGCGTGATTGGATCGACGCGTCAAGTCGCGGTGTTCGCTCACGGCGCCCCCTGCGACATGCGAAAGGGCTTCGATGGCCTGGCTGCCGTTGTGACGCAGCAGCTGAGCCGCGATCCGCTCTCGGGAGATGTCTTCCTGTTCGTGAATCGCACGCGCAAGCGCGCCAAGGTTTTGCTCTGGGACGGCACCGGGCTGTGCATCTACGCGAAGCGTCTCGAGAAGGGCTGCTTCGCGTGCCTCTGGCGCGATCGCGAAGGCGACACCGTGCGCCTGACGATGAGCGAGCTCGCGCTCTTCATCGAAGGCTCGGCGCTTGTCGGTCGTGTGAAGCTCTCGCCCGACGAATTTGTTTTCGAATCGTTGCGGATTCCGCTTGATCGAGGCGCAGGAGTTTGATTCACTGCACGCATGCTTCGCATCGAGCAGATCGAAGACAAAGACGCGCTCAAACAGGCGGCGTTGCTGCTCGATCGCGAGAATCAGAAACTCCACAAGAAGATCGTCGAGCTCACCGAAGAGATCGCTCGGCTCAGGGGGCAAGACCCCACGGCCGCGCAGCTCCAGCTGCTGTACCTCAAGGAGCTTTTGGCCTCGCGCGAGCGCGCGCTGTTCGGCGACAAGTCCGAGCGGCGCAAGGGCGAGGAGACTACCGAGAAGAGTCCGGATGCCGAGGTGAAAGCGACGCCCCGGACCGGACACGGGCCCAGGCCTCAGCCCAAGCTTCCCGTGATCGAACGCGAGCACCCTCTCGATGAAGCTGATCGCGCGTGCCCCAAATGCGGAGGGGTTCTGACCGAGATCCCGGGTCAGACCGAGGATTCCGAGTCGGTCACCGTCATCGAGCGCGGATTCGTGATCGTCAAGGACAAGCGCAAGAAATACCGCTGCGCCTGCAACGGCTGCATCGAGACGGCTCCCGGCCCGCCCAAGCTCACCACCCGCAAAGACGCCCGCGGCCGGCGGTATTCGATCGAATTCGCGGTCGAGGTCGCCACCGCCAAGTACTGCGATCACCTCCCTCTCGAGCGCCAAGTCAAGATCATGCAGCGCGAGGGGCTCGATATCGATTCGCAGACGCTTTGGGATCAGACCGAAGCCTTGGCCCGTGTGCTTCGGCCGGCCGACGACGCCCTCGAGCGGCTGGTGCTCTCCGACCCGATGGTCGGGGCGGACGAGAGCTGGTGGCGCCTGATGGAAAAGAAGAAGTCCACGAAATGGTGGGCCTGGGCGATCGCCGGGCGGAACGCCGTTCACTACAAGATCCTCGACGCCCGGTCGCACGACGCCGCCAGAGATGTTCTCGGTGACTACGCCGGGGTCGTAGTTGCGGACGGGTACGTCGCGTACGAAACGCTCACGAAGCCGGAGGGCGGTGGCAAGTTCACGCTCGCGCACTGTTGGGCTCATGTTCGGCGGAAGTTCGTGGACGCGGAAGCCAACTACCCGGACCCCTGTCGGGAAATGCTGGATCTCATTCGCGATCTCTACCGCGTTGAGCGCAAAGCCAACGGGGACCCCGGTCAACTCGCCGTGCTCCGCGATGCGGAATCCCGACCGATCATCGAGAAGATCCAAGCGCGGGCGATCGACTACTACGCGCAGACCCTCCCCGAGAGCGGGCTCGGCAAGGCCATCAAGTACATGCTCAGGCTGTGGCCGGGCCTCAAGCGGTTTCTCAACGATCCGACCATTCCGCTTGACAACAACGCGACTGAACGGGCGCTTCGCGGTTTGGTCGTCGGTCGCAAAAATCACTACGGCTCACGCTCCAAGCGCGGGACGGAGGTCGCGGCGCTGTTCTACGG
>JBAVGD010000071.1:0-7946 GCA_049684635.1 Solirubrobacterales bacterium
GGGCGCGGGCGCCCCGAATTCGCCGTCGCGGCAATCCGGGTAGCGAAAGCCAACCCCCGCCTGCTTGTCACCGCGCCAGGCTGGAAGATCGTCCGAGCCGACGAATTCGAACCCGATAGCGGCGAACTGACGTTCAGCGACGGCAGCCACCACTTCGACATCCACTGGTACCCGGCGCGACTGTACGAGCGGTACCTGCGCGATCGCGCTGACCTCAGCACTCCGGAACACGGAATCCTGCTGGGGAAGCGTGCGACCACCGTCGACTACTCGCGCGAGGAATACGCGACCATGCTCTCGCCGCAGGGCAGCGTCTTCATCGAGGTCCGCGGCCGGCTCGGCAGCAAACGCGCCTATGACGAGATCCTGCATTCGCTGCGGCCGGTCGGCGTCAAGACCTGGCTCAGCGCGATGCCTCCGAGCACGGTGCGCCCGGAAGCGCGGTCCGAGGCGGTGGATCAGATGCTGCGCGGCATCCCGGTGCCGCCAGGCTTCGACGCCACCGCGCTGCAAAGCGAAGACTCGATCTCCGACAAATCCTCGCTCGCCGTGAAGGTCGGAAACGCGGTTGCGTGCGGCTGGGTCGAGAGCTGGATCGCCGCCCGGGCCGCCGGCGACCAGGCTGCCGCAGAGCGAGCCGTCGAAGCAATGGCGAGCTCAGCCGACTGGCCGATCGTACGCAAGACCAAGGTCCCCTGGTTCTCGAACTACGCGTTCGTCGCCAAGCAGCTGCGAGCGGGCCGGCTAGACCGCGGCGCCTCCGGCTACGAAGTCCAGACCAACGGCAGGACCTTCGCCTTCGGTCCCGCTTGGAAGCTGGCCCTCGGCTGCGCGGGAACCTACCGCCGCGAAGTCGACGGCATCCCTGGCGAAGGCCCTAACCCGAGCCGCGCGGGCGGGCACGGACGCTAACCGCGACTCACCGCAGGGCGTCGGTCTCCCCCGGCGTCGATCTGCGAGCCTGCCGCGGTGACGCTGCTGGCAGCGAAGATCCTCCTCTCCCCGCTCTGCGTGGTCGCCGTCTCCCTGGCCGGACGCCGCTGGGGGGTGGCCGTCGCCGGCGTGCTCGGCGGGCTACCCGTCGTCGCCGGCCCGATCCTGCTGGTCGAGACGCTCCTCCACGGCCGTGACTTCGGCGCCGACGCAGCTGCCGGCACCCTGCTCGCGCTCGCCGCACTGACCGCCTTTGTGGTCGTCTACGGTCGGGTCGCGGCGGGGGCCGGGGCGGTCCCGACCGTGCTCTGCGGCTGGACGGCGTTCCTGCTCGGCATTGCCATCCTGAGCCTTGTCCAGCCGCCGCCAGCGCTGTCGCTGGTCTTCGTCACCGCCTGCTTCGCGCTCGGCCTGAGGCTACTGCCGCCCGCACCCTGGTCGCCGCCGGCTGCCACCGCGCCGCCCTGGTGGGACCTCCCCGCCCGGGCCTTCGCCGCGCTCGGGCTCGTACTGGCACTGACCGCCGTCTCCGGCGCTCTCGGCCCCCACCTCAGCGGCCTGCTGGCGCCGTTCCCGATCATCACCAGCGTCCTCGCCGTCTTCACCCACACCCACGGCGGCGTCACCCAGGTCGGCATCCTGCTGCGCAACTTCCTCTTCGGCTTCTACGGCTTCGCCGCCTTCTGCTTCGCGCTCGCGGTCACCCTGCCCGCGATGACGACCGCGAGCAGCTTCGGCCTCGCGACTGTGGCGGCGCTCGTAGCGCAGGGGACGATCTTCCTTCTGCGCTCGCGCCTCCAGCGGGCGCCCCAGATAAGACGCGAAGCCGTAGGCGCCGGGGTTGCCATCCGACAGGACGCCGGTGGGCGATCAGGAGCCGGTTGTGGAAGCTGAATGTGTGGAAGCGACGGCGCGCCGAGCAGGACGCTCGTCAATAGGGGCTACGAACCGGACGGCTCCGCTTGGGCTGAGCCCTCCTCGGAGGCCACTGACACACCAAGCGTTCCCAGACGGGCGTCGAGTTCCTCGTTGAGTTCGGCGACCATCCGTTCAGCCGATCCGGTCGAGAGTCTGCCTTCGGCGACGCCGATCGCGGCCTTGACCGTCCCGTCCCGCAGCCGGATCAGGCAGACCGCGGATGAGAGCTTCCACCGCCCAATCTCGAACCGACGGATGGCCTGCCAGGGAAGCTCGAACCGGGACCACGGATTGCTGACGCGAATTCCGCCCGAGCGCGCCGTAAGGCTGCTCTGGGCATATCTGTACATGCAGGCGCTCGTCGCCAAACCGAAGGCCCCCCAGGTCACCTTCTGAGCAACCGAGGGCGCGGCGATCAGGGCCGAGACACCGATGAAGAAGAAGGCGATCGTGCCAAAGGCGCCACCCACCATCGGAAGCTTGCCCTGATACACGCGAGTCGCAACTTCTGCCGCGCGCGTTGACCTCTTGTCTCTGGCCTTCGACATTCCGCCCTACCTCTCATCATCCACGCGTAGAAGCCCGCGCGGCGAGATCCCATCGATGCTAAGCGCACGTGTTCAGCTTGGCGAAAGAGAACTGATCAAACGTCCAGATCGGCGCGAGGCGGGGCTTCGGCTCGCGCCGGCTAACCACTGGCGATCTTGAAGCTCAGCGACACAGGCGCGGAGTGTTGCTTGGCGGCGTTGATTGCGGTGATCACAACCGTGTAGCGCCCAGGGCGCAGTCTGCCCCGCCTTGAGACCCTGCCCTGGAATTTGACCCGGTTGGTGCCGGCGTGGCCATGAAGGCGAAGGGTGCCCTTGGTGACATTGCGGGTGTACCGGTGACGGCTGCGCCTTACGTGGGCGACCCGGCGCCGGCCTGACCGGCGGCTCCTGACACGCCGAAAGGCAAAGCGCACCGTCGCGGGCTGATTGAGGCGGAAGCTGAACGTCGTTCCCACCGGGATGCCGTGCTGCCGCGCGATCGTCGCGAGCCGGTTGCCCTCACGCCACACCAGATGCGACTGGCTTACGCCGGAGACGACCGGAGCCACGGACACCGATGGCGGCGCCGGAGCGGAAGCGGCAGTGTTCGCAAGCGCGGTCAGGTGCTGCTTGAGAGCGACGCCGTTCGGGTCCAGCGGGGTGCCCGCGTAGTCGCTGATCAAGGCCAGCGAGCTGCATGTCGTGCTGTCCAGGACGAACCAGCCCCACGCCGTGTAGCTGACCCCGTGGGCATCCGCCCAAGCCATGTAGCGGTTGTCGAAGTTCGCTGGGTTTTCGCCGGGCGATCCGCCCGCCGGCGCAGGGCAATCGTCCTCATCGAACTCGCCCGTCACAACGGGAGCCTGAGCGGCGACGGGCGCGATCGTCGCGTCCCAGCACGATTGCGTGTCGCACGTCTGCCCCGTGTAGTTGTGGAAGGAGGCGATGAGCTGGTCGAGCGGATCACTGGGCTCGTGGGCGCGCCAGCCTCTGAGGTCGTTCGCGTAGGAGAGCCCACCCAACATGATCGGCTGCGTGGCGCCGGTGGCGCGGATCGCATCGACCATCGCCTGTATGCCGACGGCCGTGTAGGTGGGACTGCCGGGCGCGGGATCCGTCTGATCGTTGGCGGTCGGCACCTGACAGCCGCCGTTGCGCCAGCAGCCCCAGCTCACCGGGAACGCACCGGACCCGAACGGCTCGTTGAAGACATCGAACACCACCCCGGGGTCAGACCGGAACGTGTCCGCGACCGATGTCCAGAAGGCCGCGGAATGGTCATCCGGCAGTGACCGCTGACCGTCTGCGGGGGTCGCGCCGGGCCCGGTCCAGTGAAGGTCGAGGATCGCGTACAGCCCGTGAGCGTGCAGCGCGGTGACGTAGTTGACGATCGCCTGCCGGTAACCCGCCGCCGTCAGCCCACTCGGCCGGCCGTCAACCGTCGCCGGTGGGTAGCCGTTGAGGCCGAGCCAGCAGTCCTCGTTGAGCGGGATGCGCACGGCCGTCGCGTGCCACGCTGCGATGGCGGCCGCGTCAGCGTTATTGAGCGGGTTCGGCGTGTTGCCGGGCCCATCGGCGTATGCGTAGCCGTAGAAGCAGGCGTACTCGGGGCTCGGACGGTTGACGCCAAGCAGGCGCACCGTATTCCCTGAGCCATTGACGAGACGGTTCCCGACCACCGCGATCGAGAGCGAACCCGCCGCCCCCGCCGGCAGAAGGAGCCCGACAAACACCACGCCTCCAAGCAGTACAGCTACTCCAACGCGCCACCACCAAGCACGTTGAGTCGCCCGACCGTAAACCCCAGCCATCGCTGTGATCATGACGGCCGTCTTGCTCGACTGCGCCGGCGAGCCCAACAATGCGAGTGCCGCTACGGCGACGAAGCCGCCAGCGACGACACCCGTTCTAAACCGCTATGGAAGAACGTCGAACTCAGTGCTTAGGTAGCGCGCCGCGCCGCCCACTACTGCAACCTTCTTCCGAAAACGGTAATGGCCTGGCGCCATGTTTGAGGGAATTTCAAGCGAGCGACACTCCTCTGCCTCACCGCCGACCATCACGAAGCCGACCTCCGGAAAACCCGAAGGAGTAACCGGGTCCCGCTTCCATTCTCCGGCTTCGAAGCGATCAACCGACCAACCGAGGCCAAAGAACAGCGATGTCGTGCCCGGATTTTCCAACTCAGACACAAGATCGTCGCCAACACGAAGCTGCTGCCTGGCAAGGGATAGATCGACGTCGGTTCGTCGCTTCAGGATCCGAAAGTATTCGGCATAGTGGCCAAGCAGCCTCCCAGCCCTATCGTAGAAATTGATCTTGACGCGGTAAAACGCCGGGAGCCGGGGAACATAGAAGGTGACGCTGGGGGATCTCTGGTGATCGCGACCCAGTACGCCAATGTTCAGGAACTTCGCCTTGAGTGCCCTAGCCACAGCCCCGCTGCGCTTAACGGCCGCGATGCTTGAAACAATGTGCCAGCCAAGGTGGATCGGCGGTCCGCTGAAATGAGGCCGTAGCGAGAGCGCGAACCCGACATCCGTACCGCCGAGAGACGCGCCGCCGTCGACAACGTTGAGCAGGATGTCGTGTGATCCGAAGGGCAATCGTCCCGACCGGGGGACCCGGTGTATGGGAACCATCCGCTTGAACGGTCGGTCATAATCGACAATGGTTCGATACCGGCAGCCGTCTTCTGGGGTGCTCGCGACTCGGTCGGCTGCCACCGCGCCCTCGCGCCATACAGAAAGCGCCGTTCCAATTGAGACGCAGAGGACAAGACACGCGAACCGACTAGAACGTGAAACGTTCATTCCCGTATTCCATATCCAATGGAGCGACCCTCGGGGCACGGCGGCCCATCCATTCCCTCACAAGGTGCAAGTTATTTCCTGGCCTCGTTGGCGGGCGGGGCTGGAGAGAAGAGCGAACGGCGCTCCTCTGGAGCCGCGAGCGCGAGCTTGAGCAGCCAACCGAGCTGGCCGCGGCGGTCCGTCTGTATGTAGTAGTCGAGGTGGTCGAGGAAGTTCTGCGCCTGCTGTTCGGCGAGCTCAATCAGCTCGCCGAGCGCGTCCTCGTAGCTCGCGCCCGCGGCAATCAGATTCAGCTCCGGTAGGCGAACTACGAATTCGCCCTCGGAGGCACTGATCCGCGGGTGGAACTCGAAGCCCTCCAAGAGCATCCCAAGGTCGTCCACAGATACAAGCACCGCCCGCTCCTTGCCACGATGGCGATCAATCAGCTGCAGGCGGTGGTTGTGGACCGCCTGGTCCATCAAATCCGACAGTCTCGCCCTCGCCTTTGCGAACGCCTCCTGAGGCATGAGCGGTGCCATCTTCTCAGCCATTCGAGATCAGACTCTATGGAGTTGGTCGATTTGGCCAGGTTGACCAGAAACTCAAGTGGACAGCGATTACTGGCCTGGCCCCGCCAGGTCGGCAACCGCTCGGAGATCTTCGAGAACCCTGTCCCTGACCGCAGCGATCAGCGCGGTCGCTGCCCAGCAGCCTGGCTCACCGGCTGCCTCGACCGCCGGCCGGCAGCTCCCGGCGATCATCTCGATCAGCACGGCGGCGCTGTCCTCACCAGGGAAGGCATCCTCGGGTAGGTCCTCGAGTAGCGAGGCAATCACGTCGCTCAAGGTGAACGCCGTGCGCAGCAGCTCTTCGATCAGCACATAGGCGGCATCGTCCGCTCGATCGGCCCGGTGGCTCATATCCTGATCAAGGCTCTGGCAGCGGCAAGTTCACCCCCTCTTGCAAGACGACGGCATTCGCCGCTCGCCTGCTGACACCGTCTTGTTCAAGGCTTTGAGCAGCGGTCGCAGGTCCCGCATCACCTCTTTGTGTTCCGGTTGCGGCGGCGCGATCCGCACCACGTCGCCGCCGGCCTTGATCACATGGGTGATCACGTCGGCAGAACCTTTGGGCGGTGGATAGTTGCCCGCGATCGCGTGAAGGTGAGCGCCCTTGAGCGCCGCCCGCAGCCTGTTCCAGATTCGGTGCCCAAGCGCGAACTTCGCCGTGCATCCTCCCAACGTCACTCTCGCCCGGCGGTCCGTGGTGACAACGAGGGACGGCCGCGGGCAGTGCATCGGATGGCTGCGATATAGAGCGATATCGCGCTACGGAATGGAAGGATAGGTAGCTGCGAAATAGAAGGGTACCGCTGGGATGACCTACACGACCCGAGTCCTCGACCACGAACTCGACGAGCTCCTCGCAGCGCTCTCTGCGCTTGCGATCGAGGGTCCGAAAGGCGTGGGTAAGACCGAGACGGCCTTGAAGCGAACCGTCGCAGACGATGACGTCCGCAACCTGCGCTGGCTTCAGTCGACGATAGGAGACGAACTACTCGACGCGATTGTCATCACCACCGGCGAAAACGCCTACAGGCGCTCGGACGGAATCGGTGTCGTACCGGCGGCGCTATTGGGTCCGTGACGGACACAGGACCGCGCTAGCCTGCCGAGCGGTCGCCCCTACTTGCGATAGGTAGGGCCGGTGGTCGCCACCGGCCCCCCAGCTTCGGCTTCGGCGCCGGTTTCATCCGTCGAGTCGACAACCGCGGATTCCAGATAGGCGGTCTCGCGGATCGTTAGCCCGGCCGGGAGTCCCTTCTCGTAGGGGCCTTGCCCGCGGTCCCCGAGGAATCCGCGTTCAGCGAGCATCTCCGAGGTGTCCGGGTCGAAGATGAATTCGATGCCGCCGCCGGTCTTCGGGTCGATGGAGCGGATCGCATAGCCATGGCGCCCGAGGAAATCGGTGGCGTCGGTGTCCACCTCGATGCCCGGCAGTTCGGCCAGAGCGTTGAACGCCGCGGCGCGCAGCTGCGCGGTCGATGGGTTGCCTTCCGAGAGGATGTTGAAGAGCTCGGCGATCGTCCTTTCGGTGTCGAGCCGCTTCGCCGAGGGGTACATGAGGTTGAATCCGTGTACCGAGATCTGGTTGTTTTCGACGGCGTGCCGGAGGGCTTCGGGCTCGGTCGGAAGGCTCGATGTGTCGGGGAAGTGGAAGCGTTCCAGCTTCGGGTGTTCGGTGTCGACCACGCCCCGGCGCGCCTCAAGCGCGTCGCCGAAGGCGAGGGGGTACTTTCGCTGGTATTCGGGATCGAAGGGTGGGGGCAGCCGCGATCCCGTCGCTTCCCAGCGACTCTGCTCTTCGCTCGTCAAGAACCGGGGGGTGCCGGCGACTTCGCGGGTGCGCCCGGCCCCGTCCGGAGCGGTCCACCATTCCTGGGTCGTCGGCATCAGCGCCTTGAACGCCCCGGGCCGGTCCAGGACGCCACCTCCCATGCCCAGCGGTTCGTCGGCGCTCGCCAAATCGACCGGGATCCAACTCTCCAGTTCGAGGCGCTTGAACTTTCTGTAGAAGAACTGCCCGGGGCCCGGGATCTCGGCCGGGGCGTCGGTGGCGGCGGCAACGGCGGCGGTCTTGTGCAGGATTTCCGCGGCGGCGGGCTGGGCGGTCGGCCCGGAGGAGAGAACGAGGATGCCCGCAACCGCGGCGGCGATCGCGGTGGCGCCGGCAAAGGCGAGGAGGAGGCGACGGCGGCGGAAGATGAGGC
>JBAVGD010000072.1:0-3997 GCA_049684635.1 Solirubrobacterales bacterium
CGACACGTGTCCCATCTCTATCTGCAAGCGCTCGCGCTGACGCTCATTGTCGAGGTGCCGGCCTACACAGGATTTCTGGGGTGGGTCATGAGCATTCCGGCCCATCACGCCATGGCGGGGGGAGCGACCATCAATCTGGTAAGCCATCCCGTGGCCTTTTTACTCGTCATGCCGCAGATCGCTCCAAGGCTTGGATACCTGCCGGCATTGGTCGTGGCCGAGGTCGGTGTTTGGATCTTCGAGTCCTCTCTGTTGCTGGCCTGGCTGCGCCGCGACGCCGATCTTCTGGGCGCCGCCGCGCTGCTCGCCAATTCGCTTTCGCTGTCGGTCGGGTTGGCGCTGCTTTCTTAGCCTCAACCGCCGCTGCTAGTGCACTGCTTTATCGCGAAGTTGGCTGCACAGACCGTACGAAGCGTCCACTTGCGCTGGTAGCCAGCAGAGAAATTCTTGAGAGCAGCTTTGCGGGCCTGCTGAAGCGTCTGGCCAGATGATGGCTGCGCCGCGTCTTCGACATGCTGCTGGAGCTTTTTTGCGAGGATTTGGAGTTCGACTCGTTCGAATATGTCGTCTTCGGTGTAGTGGTGTTCCCGGACGTACGCTTGATAGTCGGCTTCTGTTTCGAAGTCTTCTTCCTTCAACCGCGCAAGCTGGGATGACACTTCCGCCGGCGTCGCCGCAGTCCCCGTTTCCGTCGCCTCCCCCCGCAGCCAGACGTACTCGAGCAATTTCCCAAGCGTGGTCGACGAATCCTGGGCCTCCTTACATTCCGTATCCGTCGCGGTGCATTCGGCGGAGGCCAGTTCATTGGCATGTTCCAGGTCGGCTTCGGTAACTTTCCCGATAGACGGTGACACGTGTGTAACGACGGCGATCACTCCCGGCGGGAAATCCGCAGGAGATGGGAGGTCGGACCCCTTCTTCGTCGAGTTGCTCTGGGTGAGCAGGAAGACGGCAGCCCCTGCAAGCAGCACCGCCGGGATGAGCCCAAGCGCCAGCAACCGCCGCGTGCGCGTGCGCGGCGGAACCGCGCCTTTCTCGGCTTGGTCGGCTCGCGCCACCCTCGTCGCCCCCGCCGTGGCGAGCCTGGTCTCGGCCTGTCGTCCGGTGGGCTCGACCTCGGGAGCTGAGCGAGGCTCGGCTGCCGCCCTCGCCGCCCGGCCCAACTCGCCGGCCGACTGGTAGCGATCGCCGGGCGACTTCGCGAGAGCCCGGGCGATCACCTCGTCGATCTCCGCCGGCAGATCGGGTCGCACAGCTCGGATCGGAGGGATCTCTCCTGACTCGTGTCCCTTCAGGGTGGCCCACTCGGTCTCTCCCCGGTACGGAGGGAGCCCCGCAAGAGCGTGAAACAGCACGCATCCCAGGGCGTAGACATCGGTGCGAGCGTCCACCACGCTCCCGAGCAGCTGCTCGGGAGCGATGTAGTCGATCGTACCGACGAACATCCCCGTCCTCGTCAACGCGGTGCGCCCGCCAACCCCCTTGGTCAGCCCGAAGTCGCTCAGGTAGGCGTGGTATCCGCCCTGTCCGTCTGGGCGCAGCAGGACGTTGGCGGGCTTGACGTCGCGATGGATCAGGCCGCGGGCATGAGCGGCGTCAAGCCCGGCAGCGACCTGGCAGATGATGTCGGCGGCAAGTGGAAGCGAGAGGCGCCCTTCGCGTGCGATCAGGTCGCCGAGATCGACGCCCTCGACCCAGAGCATCGTCGTGTAGAGGACCCCCTCCTCCTCACCGGAGTGATAGACGGGGATCACGTTCGGGTGGTCGATTGACGCCGCCAGGCTCCACTCGCGCTCGAAGCGAGCCCTGAACTCGGGCTCGCGAGCGTACTCGGGGGCGATTACCTTGAGCGCCACGGTGCGCTTCAGGCGCAGGTCGGTGGCGCGGTAGACGACCCCCATGCCGCCGCGCTTGACCTCGGCGTCGATCCGGTGTCCGGCGAACTCCGATTCCGGTGAGAAGTCAGGCATGAAACCAGGGGTGTGGAGCCGACCTATGCGGGGCGGCGAGATTAGGGAAAGCTGATGGTGAGCCTGGCAAATTCCCCGGATTCCGGAAGGAACAGGCCGAGCTGCACGTCCTGACCGGAGAGGTCTTCGGCGATGTTGCAGTAGGCCTGCTGGGTGGTAACGGGCTGACCGTTAACCGTAGTGATCACCAGCCCGCTGAGTGGCAGCTGGGTCTGGTCAGCGGGGGTGTCTTCGACCACCGAGGTGATGTACATGCCCCCTTCAATGCCCAATTCTTCGGCGATCGGAGTGGGCAGTGCCGCGACGCCAAACCCGGCCCAGCCAATCGATTCTTCCGCGGCAAGTTGGGGAACCACTTCCTCGATCGTGTCCAAGCCAATCGCCCCACCCTGCCCCTGAATACCTTCTCCACCGGGGCCGACGGTGTCCATGCCAACCAGTTCAGCTCGATCGTTGACCAACGGCCCGCCGGAGTTACCGGGATTGATCGCCGCGTCGGTCTGTGTCACGTCGGACAGCTGAATCGACCCGTTGTCGCTCGGTACTTCCCCGAAAGCCGGGGACTCGCCGAAGCCCTCGCGGACTTTGGTGCCGAGGGCCGAGATCGTTCCCGCCGTGAAGGCATAATCGGTCTTGAGAAAGTCGAAACTGGTGGTGCTGTCGCCGGGGAAGCCGACCGCGTAGACGGTTTCCCCCTGGCTCACGTCAGAGGGAATGGCACGCGGCAGCGTTTCCAAGCCACTCAAAGAACCAAGCCTCAGTACGGCAATGTCCCGACACGGCGCCACTCCGACCACGGTCGCGCGCCGCAGGACCGCGCCATCCACCGCGGCCTGGAAGCGACTGCCGTCGTTGATTACGTGCGCGTTGGTGACGATCAAGCCGTCGGCGGCGTTGTAGACCCACGCGCTGCCGCCACCGAAGATGTTGTTCCTTTCGTCGCGTGCGATGACCTGCAGGGTTGACGGCTTGAGCGTTTCGGCAACCTCCTTTGCGGGGAAAACCTTGGATTCGCTACCGGAGAAAACACCGGCTATTGCCAGTACAGCGACCACAATAACCAGCCCGCCAACGGCAATCGCCGCGATGATCGCGGTGCTGGGACGTTTGCGCTTCGGCGACGCTGCGGGCCTCGCTGCGAACTTGGTCTCTCCGCCCCCGCCCTTCGGCCCGGTGGCAATCAGGACCGTGTCGCCGATCTTGATCTCCTCGCCACCCTCGAGGACGATCGGCTCCGAGATCCGCTTGCCGTTGACGAAGGTGCCGTTGCGGGAGCCCATGTCGCGGAGCTCGGCCCTACCGCCGGGCAGCTCTTTCAGGATCGCGTGCTCGCGCGAGACCTCCTGGTCGTCGAGGACGAAGTCAGCTCCCTCATCGCGGCCAATGACGAAACGATCACCTGTGGACTCGACGCTCGTACCAGCGCCATTGCCCTCCCTGATCTCCAGTTTCAATGCGCCTCTCCCCAATCGAATTGCGGCAACGCTATCCAAGCTCCGCTCACGGCGTCAAGACGGCCGAGCGCGCGACGACTAGCATCCGCTCGCCGGCGGTCCCGAATCCCTCAGGTTCTCGCGCAGCCAGGTTGCCAGATGCGTTAGGTCGGCGACTCCCGCTTCGAATGAGCCGGATTCGTCCTCGGCGATGATCGCCACGGCTATCCCGGAGTCGCCATCGCGAAGGATTCCGGCCTGCCGGACGAGGTATGCACCCGATCCGGCCTCGGGGCCCCATCCCCCCTTGATGCCGAGCTGCCAGCTTGAGTCGAAGCCTGCTTCCCCCAGTCCCCAACGCTGTTCCGGGATCACGTCATCCATCAGACCAAGGACGTACTTTGTGTCTCGATCCCCGAGCAGACAGCCGTTTGCCAGTGACCGGTAGAACTGCGTCGAGCCTGTCAGGGACCACTCGGTCTGCCCATAGGTGGACACGGCCCCGGGTGGCGGTGGCGCGGTCGCGACCGCCGTCGTGTGGTCGCCCGCCAGAGCCAGCACACTCTGGACGGCTGCACTGGCGCCATCCAGACC
>JBAVGD010000073.1:0-8497 GCA_049684635.1 Solirubrobacterales bacterium
AGCCACTCCTGGAAGCCGCGCCCAAGCTTCGTGAAGAGCGATCCCGAAGCGATCGGGCAGACCACTCGATCCGGCAGCTCCCAGCCGAATTGCTCAGCCGTCTCGTAGGCGAGCGTCTTCGACCCCTCCGCGTAATAGGGCCGCAGGTTGACGTTGACGAAGGCCCACGGGCGGGTTTCCGCAAGCTGCGTGCAGAGACGGTTGACGTCGTCGTAGTTGCCCCTGACACCAACCAGGTTGGTCCCGTAGACGCCCGTGGCGAGGAGCTTCTGCTCCTCGAGGTTGGCGGGGACGAAGACATAGGAATCGAGCCCCGCCGCGGCGGCATGCGCGGCAACCGCGTTGGCGAGATTTCCCGTTGAGGCGCATGCCACGGTCTTGAATCCCAGCTCGCGTGCCTTCGCGACCGCCACCGCAACAACACGATCCTTAAAAGAGTGCGTTGGGTTCGCGGCGTCGTTCTTGACCCAGATCTCGGCCTCGACCCCGAGCCGCTCGGCGAGCCGATCGGCCCGGAGCAGCGGCGTCAGGCCAGGCTCGAGCGGGTCTCCCGGACGCCCGACAAAGGGCAGGAAGTCCGCGTAGCGCCAGATCCCCTGCGAACCCGCCTGGATACGGCGCTTCGCCTCCTCCGGCTCCAGCGACGAGTTGTCATAGGCCACCTCAAGCGGGCCGAAGCAGTTCTCGCACGCGTAGTGCGCACCGAGCTCGTAGGTGGCTCCGCACTCCTTGCACTTCAGGCTCTCGATTGACATCCGATCTTCCTTTTTCCGTACCTAAGAAAAAACCTCCGCCTGTGGGGCAGAGGTCCGATCGGACGCCTCCCCACATCTCCCAGGTCCTCACGACCTGCTGGACTTGGCACCTCTCCGCAAACCTGTGGTTTGCGGTGGTTGCCGGGGCTTCATTGGGCCAGTCCCTCCACCCCTCTGGATGTGGCGCTTATGTTGGACAAAGGGTACCAGGGGACGTTTCATTCAGTCCAGGCGGCCGCCGGCGACTAACCTTGTGCAGCCATGCCCGATGACACGATGAGCCAGAACGATGCCGAACCTTCCGAAGCCAAGGTTGCGACGTGCCGCCAGGCGCGGCGAGCTCATCCCTGCCGTCGCGCAGCCTGAGCCTCCGGCACCACGCGTCGAGCAGATCGACTCCTCCGGGTTGCGGTGGGTCAACATCGAGCGACCTGGCGCGCCGGAGCGGGCTTGGCTGGAGGAGAACTTCGATTTCCACGCCCTCGATCTGGAGGATGTTCTCTCTCGCAACCAGCGGCCCAAGATCGACGTCTACGACGACTACCTCTTCATCGTCCTCCACCTGCCCGTCTTTGATCCAACGGTGGGGCGGCTCGGCGTCGGCGAGTTGGACCTCTTCGTCGGGCCCGGCTACGTGGTGACGATTCCCAACCAGCCCCTGCAACCGGTTGAGTACCTGTTCGAGCGTTGCCGCGCCAAGGAGGAGCTGCGGGACCAACTCTTCTCGAGGGGGTCGGGCTACCTGCTCTACCGCCTGGTCGACGACAGCTTCGACTACTGCTTCCCGATGCTGCGCAAGATCGGCAACAAGCTCGACGCGCTCGAGGACGACATCTTCGAGGGCCGCTCCGAGGAGGTCGTGCGCGACATCTCCAACGTAAAGCAGGAGATCATCAACTTCCGCAAGGTGATCCGCCCGCAGCGCCCCGTTCTCCGCGACCTGGAGAAAGTCAAGCTGCGATACCTGGCAACGGACTTCGACCTGGAGATCTACTTCGACGACATCGTCGATGCCCACGAGCGGATCTGGGACATGCTGGAGAACTACAAGGAGGTCGTCGAGGCGCTCGAGGAGACCAACGAGTCGGTGATCTCGCACCGCTTCAACGACATCCTGCGCATCCTCACCGTCTTCAGCATTGTCTTCCTACCGGCGACGCTGATTGCCAGCATCTGGGGCATGAACGTCGGGCTCCCCGGCGGCGGAGACCCGACCGGTTCGGGACATGAGATCTTCTGGATCATCATCGCCACGATGGTCGTGATGCTCGCCGGCATGCTTGCGTACTTCCGCAAGCGCGGCTGGCTATAGCCTGCCGGTTTGTGGCTAACTTTCGAATCTGGGCGCCCTGGCGCCTTGCCTACGTGAAGGACGCGGCAAAGGACATAGAGGAGGAGTGCATCTTCTGCACGAAGCCGGCGGAGGATGACGACGAGGCGAACCTGATCGTCCACCGGGGCGAGCGCTGCTTCGTCATCCTCAATCTCTTCCCCTACACCAACGGGCACCTGATGGTGGCGCCGTACGAGCACATCGCTCGCCTCCAGGATCTCGCCCCCGAGACGATGGCCGAGATGATGTCGCTGGCACAGCGCGGAATGGCGCGCCTGGAAGACGTCTACGACCCGCACGGCTACAACGTCGGCTTCAACCAGGGTCGTGTGGCCGGCGCCGGCCTCGAGTACCACATCCATCTGCACGTCGTGCCCCGCTGGGGCGGCGACACGAATTTCATGCCGGTCATCGCCGACACGCGAGTCATGCCGCAGACGCTCGAGCAAAGTTACGCGGCGCTGCGAGGCTCCTTTGACTGAGCCGGCGCAACCGGTCCTTGCGCCCCCCGGCATCTTCAAGGCGTATGACATCCGCGGGCTGTACGGCTCCGAGATGGATGAGACCACGGCGCGGGCGATCGGCCGTGCTTTCGCCCACGTGCTGGCCCGCCTGCGCGGCAAGCGACCCGACGAGTTGCGAGTCGGACTCGGCCGTGACATGCGCCTGACCGCCCCGGCCATGGAGGCAGCGCTGCGCGATGGCCTGATCCTCGAGGGCGTCACCGTGCTGGACGCCGGCATGGTCGCGACCGAGATCCTTTACCACCTGGTCGGCTCACGTGATCTGGACGGCGGCGCCATGGTCACGGCATCGCACAACCCCAAGGCCTACACCGGCGTCAAGCTGGTCCGCGAGGGAGCGCTGGCCCTCTCCGGCGACGCCGGGATCGGTGACGTCCGGCGCGAGATCGAAGCGGGCCTGGGACCGGCTCCCGGCGGTGGTTCCTTCGAGGAGATCGACATCTGGGATGCCTACCGCGAGCATGCCCTCTCCTTCATCGACCCGAAGAACGTGCGGCCGATGAAGCTGGTGGTGGACGGCGGCAACGGCATGGCGGGCCCGATGATCGGGCCGATCCTGCGCAAGCTTGACCTCGACCTCGAGGAGATGTACTTCGAGCCAGACGGCGAGTTCCCGGACCACGAGCCGAATCCTCTGCTCGAGGAGAACCGGCGGCTGATCATGGAGCGCGTTCAAGCGTCCGGTGCCGACCTGGGAATCGCCTGGGACGGCGACGCGGACCGCTGCTTCTTCATCGACGGCAGCGGCGAGTTCTGCGACGGCGACTTCGTCTGCGCGCTGCTCGCCCGCGCGGCGCTGGCCAAGACGCCGGGGGCGACGATCCTCTACGACCCCCGCTCCAGCCGCGCCGTTCCCGACCTCGTTGCCGCCGAGGGAGGACGCTCCGCCCTTTCCCGGGTTGGCCACGCCTTCTTCAAGGCCCGCATGCGCGAGGAGCGGGCGGTCTTCGGCGGTGAGGTGTCCGGCCACTATTACTTCCGCGACTTCTGGTGCGCGGACTCCGGGGCGATCCCGGCGCTGCTGATGCTCGAGCTGCTCTCGGTGGGCGGCCGCACGCTCGGGGAGCTGATGGCGGAGTTCCGCTCCCGCTACTTCATCTCCGGCGAGATCAACTCCGAGGTCGCGGATCAGACCGCCAAGATCGAGGAGATCGCCGAGCGCTACGCGGACGGCGAGATCACCCGCCTCGACGGCATCTCGGTCGACTATCCCGACTGGCATTTCAACGTTCGCCCCTCCAACACCGAGCCCCTGCTCAGGCTCAACCTCGAGTCGCTTGCCTCCCGCGAGGACATGGAGGCGAAACGCGACGAGGTTCTGGGGTTGATTCGGGCGTGAATCCCGACGAAGCGCTTCGCGAGGCCGAAGCCGCCGGCATCCACTGCCTCCGCATCCCGACCCCGTTCGCCGTCGGGCGCGTCAACTGCTACCTCCTCGAGGACGAGCCGCTGACGTTGATCGACACCGGGCCGAACTCGGGCAAGGCCCTCGATGAGCTGAACCGCCAGCTCGCCATCCACGGCTACTCGATCGGCGACCTCGAGCTGGTCATCCTCACCCACCAGCACATCGACCACATCGGTCTGGTCGAGATCATCGTCGAGCATTCGGGCGCCGAGGTTGCCGCCCTCGGCCTCGCTGCCGACCGCCTCGCCAATTTCAGCGAGGACGCCGAGCTGGAGGATCGCTTTGCCGTCGAGCTGATGCTGCGCAACGGCATCCCGCAGGAGGTGGCCTTCGCGCTGCAGAGCGTTTCGCGCAGCTTCCGCGGCTGGGGCGCCAAGGTCACGGTTACCCGGCCCCTCGCCGACGGCGAGGAGGTCTCCTTCCGCGACAGGACGCTGACCACCCTGCACCGCCCCGGGCACAGCCCCTCCGACACGGTCTTCTGGGACGAGCCGCGGCGCATCCTGGTGGCCGCCGACCACCTGATCGCCCACATCTCATCCAATCCGTTGATCACCCGACCGCTGGACGGGTCCCAGGAACGCACCCAGGCGCTCGTCACCTACATCGAGTCGATGCGCAAGACGCGCGAGCTGCCGGCGCGGATCGTCCTCTCCGGCCACGGCGAGCCGATCACCGACCACGTCGCCCTGATCGACGAGCGCCTCGCCAGGCACGAGCGACGCAAGGAGAAGATCTACAAGCTGATCGCCGAGCAGCCGCGTAGCGGGTACGAGATCGCGCAGGCCATCTGGGGAAATGTCGCGGTCACCCAGGCCTTCCTCACCCTGTCCGAGGTGATCGGGCACGCCGACCTGCTGGTCAACGAGGGGCGCGTCCGCGAAGTCGACGACGGCGAGGTGATCCGCTATGACCTTGACTCCGGCTCCGCGCGGTAAGATGGTATCTTACCTTGGTGAAGACGACCGTATCCTCCAAGGGCCAGATCGTGCTGCCGGCGGAGCTTCGCCGGCGCGACGGCATTCGACCGGGACAGGAGTTCGAGGTCGAACGCGTCGGCGCCGATGAGTATCGGCTGCTGCGCGTGGCGCCCTCGCCGAACGAAGGCCTTGTGGACTGGTTGCTCGCCTGCCCGCGGAAGGGCTACTTCGTCGCGATCGACTCCGAGTCGACCGACACGCTGTGAAGCACCTCGTCGACGCCAACGTCCTTTCGGAGGCGACCAAGCCGACCCCCGATCCCCGTGTCGTCGAGTGGCTGCGCCGCAATGAGCGCTCGATCGTCGTCGATCCGATCGTCCTCGGCGAGGTTCGCTTCGGCATCCTGCTGCTGGCACACGGGCGGCGGCGCACCGAGCTCGAGAGTTGGTTCGAGGAGGGCGTCCGCCGCATGCAGTGCCTTCCCTGGGATTCAGCGGTCGGCCTGCGCTGGGCGCAGCTCCTGGCGGACCTCCGCCGCCGCGGGCAACCGATGTCGATCAAAGACAGCCTGATCGCCGCCACGGCCCTCGCACACGAGCTGGCGCTGGTAACGCTGAACCGGCGCGACTTCGAGCCGGCGCGAGTCAAGCTCGTCGACCCGTCGACGTGAGGCACGTATGACGAGCAGGGTCCGTGTAAGTCGACGACGGGGAGGTGATCCGCTATGAAACGGCCGGGTAAGGCGCGGAACGGCAAGAAACAGATGCTGATCATCGTCAACCCGTACGCGACCACGGTTTCGGATCGGCTCAAGAACCTGGTCGTCTACGCGCTGCAGGGACGCTTCGAAGTCGAGACCGTCTCGACCGAGGGCCAGAACCACGCCACGGAGATCGGCCGCGAGGTGCGCGACCACGGTTACGACATCGTCGTCGCCTTTGGCGGCGACGGAACCCTGAACGAGGTGGCCAACGGCCTGGCCGGCACGAACGTCCCGGTCTCGATGCTCCCGGGCGGCTCGACCAACGTGGTCTGCCGGACGCTCGGCATCCCCAACGACGTCGTCGACGCCACCGAGCACCTGCTGGCGCTGGCCGACGACTGGGCGCCGCGCCAGATCGACCTTGGCAAGGTCGGCGACCGTCACTTCGTCTTCTCCTGCGGCGTCGGAATCGACGCGACGGTGGTGAAACGCGTCGATGCGCATCCGAGGCTGAAGTCCAGGGCGGGCCCCTACTACTACAGCTGGGCGGCCATCTCCGCCCTCTACCGGCAGTACCTCGTCAACCCGGTCAGGCTTCGAGTGGAAGCTGACGGAGGCTCAGTTGAGGGCGTCACCGCCCTGGCCCAGAACTCCGACCCCTTCACCTACTTCGCCCAACGGCCCATCAGGGTCTGCGAGGACATCGCAATCGATGACGGAATGCTCTCGGTTGGCGTTCTCAAGCGAGCTGCCCAGCGGGACATGCCCACCCTCATCCCCCGTCTCTTCAGCGACAAGCGTCCCGCCGCACGCCATCGCCAGATCGAGCAATTCGGCAATGTGACCGAGGCCACGATCACGTCGATCTCGAAGACCAAGGACGGGACGATCCGACCGTTCCCCGTCCAGGTCGACGGCGACTACATCGGCGAGAGGACCGAGGTCAAGCTGCAGGTCTCCCCCGCCGCCCTCACGGTCATCGCCTGAACCCGGCGGCCCATCCTAGTCAGGGCGACTTGGGACCTTGTGCGCAGTTTTTAGCCGTTTTTCCCTAGTTACGCGCAAATACTCTACACTCAAGCCAGCGATGGCTTCCGCTAAGCGCACTTTCATATTCGAGCGACAGCCTGAGATCTTCGCCAGTACGACGGAGAGGTCTGCCGCCATTAGACGTGCCGTGGGAGCGGGAAAGGCACGTAAAGTCGCCGGCCGTCTCTATACCCGCAATATGGATGACCCGCTCGAGCAGGTCGCTCGCCGCAACTGGTCTCGAATCGCCGCCCATTACTTCCCCGGTGCCGTGGTGGTTGATCGCAGTGCGTTCGAGGCGCGACCGTCAGCCGATGGCTCACTCTTTCTCGATGCCGGTCCAACCTACGCCGGACGCAGACCCCTTCGCCTACCGGGTCTCACCCTGCGCCCACGTCGCGGGCCGGGGCCGGCCCCCGGAGACATACCCCATCTGGACGGCCTTCACTTCTCGAGCCGCCCCAGGGCTCTGCTCGACAACATCCGTCCCTCACGCTCCCGCGGAGGCGTCGCCCGCACCCTCGCCGCGGCAGAGATCGAGGAGGAGCTGACCCAAACCGCGGCCCTGCGGGGGACCAAGGCGCTCAACGAACTTCGAGACCAGGCGCGCGATCTCGCCGGCCCGCTGGATGCCGGCGGCGAGATGGCAATCCTTGACGAGTTGATCGGAGCGATCCTCGGCACCAGGGACGTGCCACTGGCCACCCGTGCAGCCCGCGCCTCGCACATCGGACTCGGCTTCGACTCGCGCCGCATCGAGCTGTTCGAGGTCCTTCATGCAGCCCTGCTGAGAGAAGCGCTCGAGGGCCGCGGGGACCAGCCCGCGTCGTTCCCTGCCCTCTCGTTCGTCGAGGCCTACTTCTCCAACTGGATCGAGGGCACCGAGTTTGAGCTGCGAGAGGCCGAGCGGATCGTCTTCGAGCGCGCGGTGCCCGAGGGGCGAGTCGAGGACGCACACGACATCACCGGGACCTTCGATCTGGTTAACGACCCCGTGAAGCGAAAACAGGTCCCCGCTGACCCCGATGGCCTGCTCGATCTGCTCCGCTCCCACCATCTATTGATGCTGGAGCGGCGTCCGCGGGCCAACCCCGGGACGTTCAAGACACGCGTGAACCGTGCCGGGGGCACCACGTTCGTCCATCCGGACCTGGTCGCCGGCACCCTGCGCGAGGGATACCGCTTCTATGAGGCCCTGCCGTCGGGGTTGAGCCAGGCCATCTTCCTGATGTTCCTCGTGTCCGAGGTTCACCCGTTCGCTGACGGAAATGGTCGCGTCGGCCGGGTCTTGATGAATGCAGCGCTTAGCACCGTGGGAGAGCAGCGCATCGTGATCCCAATCGTCTACCGCGACGATTACCTGCAGGGGTTGCGCGCGTTATCGCGCAGCGGCAACCCGCAACCGCTGATCCGCGTCCTCGATTTCGCCCAGGACTACGCCGCCGCGATCGACTGGAGCGACCTGAAGAAGGCTGAGCGCACACTCGAGGAGACCAACGCGTTCATCCCGCCCGACGCCGCCGAGGAACGCGGTGTGCGCCTCCAGCTTCCTGCGTAGGGCCGAGGTCGAGCTGCGAGTGCTCTTACCAACCCGCCGAGCGCTGAACAGCGCAGGTGTGGTCCCGAGGCAGGAGCCGGGGCTCAAAGCTCCTGAATATCGAAGTGAGACGGTAGGCTTTCGGAAATCCGGCTCATCGCAGCCCGGCCACGATCGACGAAGGAGAGATGACGTGACGCTTCGGATCGGAGACACCGCCCCGGACTTCGAGGCGGAGACCACGGAGGGCAGGATGCGCTTCCACAAGTGGATCGGCGACTCGTGGGC
>JBAVGD010000074.1:0-1696 GCA_049684635.1 Solirubrobacterales bacterium
AGGTCGACGCAACGCGCCTTGTTCTTCTCCTAGCCAGAAGCGGTCATTCACGGAACTCTCATTTGTTTAGGGAAACCGTTTCTCTGGCAACCCTTTGGGCGCGTCACTCGTCACGTGACGTCGCTGAAGAGATCAGCGAAAGTCTTGGTGCGGCGGCAGATCGACTGACGCAGTTTCACCAGCGCGCGATGCTCGAGTTGGCGCACGCGCGATCGTGTCCCATGACGTGGTGTAGGAGCGGTGCTCCTGAGCAGCGTTTGCTGCTAGGTCAGGCTGCCACGACGGGCAGGCTGACGATGGGATCATCGCTCAGGGGAGCGATGGTTTCCAGGCTCATGTAGCGAGCTCGCTGGACGGCCCATTCATCGTTCTGTTCGAGCAGCAAGGCGCCGATCAGGCGCGTGACCGCGGCTTCGTTGGGAAAGATGCCGACGACCTCGCTGCGTCGCTTGATCTCGCCGTTGAGGCGTTCGAGCGGATTGGTGGAGTGCAGTTTGACGCGATGCTGGGCAGGGAACCCCATGTAAGCGAGGACATCGGCCTCGGCATCATCCATCAGCGCCGCCAGCTTGGGCACGCGCGGCCGGGCCTGGTCGGCGACCTCGCGCCATTGCTTGCGGGCCGCCGCCGCGTTGTCCTGGGCGAACGCGGTCCCAATCCAAGCCGAGACGATGCGGCGCTGGGTCTTGCCTGCATAGGCCAAGGCGTTGCGCATGAAGTGGACGCGGCAGCGCTGCCAAGTGGCGCCGAGCACCTTGGCGACGGCGGCCTTCAGCCCCTCATGGGCATCCGAGGTGACCAGCTTCACGCCTCGCAGGCCGCGCCGGGCGAGCGTGCGCAGGAACTCGACCCAAAACGGCTCGGCCTCGCTGTGGCCGACAGTCATGCCGAGCACCTCGCGCCGCCCGTCGGTGTTGACCCCGACGGCAACGATGACCGCGACAGAGACGATGTGGTGATCGCGCCTTGCCTTCACGTAGGTGGCATCGAGCCAGACATAGGGCCACTCCCCCTCGATCGGGCGGCTGAGGAAGGTTTGTACCCGCTCGTCGATCTCGCCGCACAGCCGCGAGACCTGGCTCTTGCCGATCCCCTCCATGCCCATCGCCTTGACCAGCTCGTCCACCGAGCGCGTCGAGATGCCCTGGATATAGGCTTCCTGGATGACCGCGGTCAGCGCCTTCTCGGCCAGGCGGCGGGGCTCCAGGAAGGCCGGGAAGTAGCTGCCCCGGCGCAGCTTGGGAATGCGCAGCTCGACGGTGCCGGCGCGGGTCTCCCAGTCACGCTCGCGGTAGCCGTTGCGCTGGTTGCGCCGATCGGCGCTGCGCTCGCCGTGGCCGGCACCGCACAAGCCCTCGCTCTCCAGCTCCATCAGGCGCTGGGCCGCAAAGCCGATCATCTCGCGCAGAAATGTCGCATCAGAGCCCTTCTCCAAAAGCGCGCGAAGGGCGATCTTGTCGTCGGTCATCGTGGTGGTCCTCGGGTCAGAGTTGCGTGTCGCAACACAACCCTACCCAAGATCGCCACGGTGGCCGCTGGCCGGCCCGCCGGCGCCAGACTCTTGGCGGTCGCTCCGGCGGGCCGGTCAGCGGCCTCCTACACCACCATCAGGGACGCGACCCACAAGTCCCCTTACGATCGCTGCAGCACGTTCGGAAATCGCGGGCTCAGCAAGTTTCACTATTCTTGCCGGGTC
>JBAVGD010000075.1:0-3571 GCA_049684635.1 Solirubrobacterales bacterium
TCACGGATACCGGCGACGGGCCGGCGGTGGTCGTGCTTAGCGGCACGCACGGCATTGGCAAGTCCGCGATCAGCCGCTACTGGGCCCATCGGGCCAAGGCACGCTTCGTCGATGGCTGCCTGTACACGGACTTCGGCGAGCTGCGTAATCGGGGCGGCGTCCTAGTGGACGATGTCCTCGGTAGGTACCTCACCGATCTCGGAGTACCGGAGGAGACGATTCCACCCGACTTCGCCGGGCGAGCGACGCTCTTCCGATCTCATACGGCGGGAAAGAAGGTCCTGATTTTGCTTGACGACGTCGAGCGCGCCGCGGAGGTCATCCCGCTGCTGCCGAATGCAGAAGGGAGCATGGTGATAGTCGCGGGCCGTAATCCGTTCCCAGAGTTGGTCGCCGACATCGCTCGCCCCCTGCGCCTCTCACGTCTCTCTCAGAAGAGCGGAGAGGAGATCCTCGAAGCGATGATCGGGGTCGATCGCGTCAGCGCCGAACGTGAGCAGGTCGCAGAGCTGCTGACGGTCTGTGACGGGCTGCCCGTGGCGATGCGGGTCTGCGGAGCACGCTTGGAGATCGAGGACGACCGCCCGGTGTCATGGCTGGTGGAGTTGCTTGCGGATGAGGAGCGCCGCCTGCGTGAGCTGAGTGGCCCGAAGGGGACTCTCGATGCGGTCTTCAATGAGGCCTACACCGCTCTCGGTGAGGACGAGAAGCGCCTTTACAGGCGACTCGGCTCGCACCCGGGAGTTGCCTTCACGGCAGCCGCCTCGGCCGCAGCTTTGGACGGGCCGGGGGTCAAGGCCGCTGCCCTGCTGGAGCGGCTTGCCGCCGCGCAGCTGCTCGAAGTCGACGGGTCCCGGTACCGTTTTCACGATCTGCTTCGGCTGCACGCCCGCAACACCGCCCGGCGGGAGGAATCCGAGCGGGACCGGGAGGCGGTTATCTGGCGCCTCGTGAAGCACTACGAACGGGCTGCTTGGACCGCTGACGCGGCGATCAGCCCGGATCGTCTTCGGATTGGGAGCAAGCCTGATGACCTGCAGGAAGGGGAGCTGGTCCTTCGCTCCGGGGAGGCAGCTTTCGCTTGGTTCGAGGATGAGCGAATGAACTTGCTGGCTGCGCTCCGTGCGGCAGCGGAGCACGGATGGGACCCTGAGGTATGGCGAATCTGCGAGTTCCTGTGGCCCTGCTACTTCAACCGCAAGCCGTTTGCCGAGTGGATCGACGCCTACCGGCTGGGCGTGGACTCAGCCCACCGGTGCGGAAACGTGGCAGCCGAGGGAAGACTCCGGGCGGGACTGGCGAAAGCCCTGATAGAGACTGGCGAGTTCGACGCTGCCGAGCGGGAGTTGGTTGCGGCCGAGCGCTTGTCACGGGAGTCGGGGCACCGTCACCTCTGTGCGTCCGTCCTCGAGTTCCGAGGCCACCTCGAACTTGCCCGCAATCGATTCGCGCAGGCGCGAGACGCTTATCAGGAGTCCCGAGACCTTCACGACGAGCTCGGGGTTGTCCGCGGGGTCACGCTCCAGGACTACCACCTCGGCAGAGCGCTGGCCGGGCTGGGAGAGCACAAGATGGCGGTCGACTCCTACGCTCGCGCTCTCGAGCACGTCGACCCGGTGACCGATGAGTTGCTGATGGGCCGCACGCTCATCTACCTGGCTGAGCTGCAACTGAGGACGGACGACTCCGACGGGTCAGCGCACTCGGCGATGCAGGCGCTGGAGATCATGCGTAGGAACGGGCTTCCCTATTACGAGGCTCGCGCGCTTGAGGTGTTGGCCGCTCTCGCAGCCTCGGCCGGGGAGCCCGACGAGGCCGCCCGGCGGCTGCATGACGCCCACGCGATCTATTCTTCGATCAGCAGCCCGCGAGCCGACCTCGAACTGTTTGCCCAGAGCAGCGCCGCCCCCTAGCTGACCTCTTCCGCGATCGGGAAGACTCGGTGGGCGGTCTCGCCGAGGCAAAGCTCGAAGGACCGATCTTTCTCGGGCGAATTGTCACGAACGCGGAACCCGAGGGCGGTGGCGGCGCGGATTGCCGAGGCGATGATCCCAGCCGGGTCGTCCGTATCTCGCTCCAGCCGAAAACGACGGATTCCTTCCCCTTCTCCGCGCTCCGCAAGCGCTACCAGGCCGTCTCCCAGACTCGCCACAGCCATTTGGCAGCCCGGGTAGGAAGCGAGTTGAGCCTGAATCCATTTGGGGGCTTCGTCGCGCTGACGATGCGGTTCCAGGCGGCGCACGAAGACATCCGCGCTTTGCCGCAGCCGCTCGTCGGTCTCACGGTCGTCTACCGCTAGGTGTGAGTGCGCCGCCTGCTCGTCGAAGGCTGGTTCGAGGTGGGCGGGAAACCTCTCCAGAATGACCCGCTCTCCGCCAGATCCACCATCGTCCCTACGGGCTAGCACGAGGTGAGCGGTGACCGGCTCCTCATATGGGCGCGGTAGCGGCACCGCCAGTACTCGCGGCAGGCGCGCAGGGGTGTCGAGGTCGATCAAGTCGTAGATGACATCGCGTAGCCGCTGCATGGCCTTGCCTGGATTGGCGAAGCAGCGCGCGGCCAGATCCCCGTACCGTTCCGGATCCAACCGCCACTCGGTGTTCTCTATTTGCTCTCTGAGGGCTGCATCCAGGTCTAGTCGGGGAGCTCGGCGGCCGAACTGCTCCAGTGGGGTGCCCGGTGTCATCTCGGCTGTCCCGTAGGCGCCGAGCAGGATCGGAACCCCGAGGGCGGCAGCGTAGAAGGTGACGGAACCATGGTCGCCGATTAGGCAATCGGCCGCGACCAACGCTCCCCTCCAGCCGCCGCGCGGAGGGAGGAGCTGTAGCCCCCCTTCCGTGGCTTCTCTCAGCCACGTCTGCACCTGCCAGGGACCGTGCCCGGACCATATGTTGGGATGAACGATGGCCGCGACGCGATACTCATCGGCTGGCAGCTCGGTGACGAGTCTGGCGAGCAGGTCGGGTCTCTCGGCGAACAAGGATTGTCTCCGCCAGGTTGAGGAAACCACCACCACCTTTTGGTCGTCACTAACTCCAAGGGCCTCCCTGTAGCGCCAGCGTTGGGGCCGGCTTGCTTGCAGCCTGTCAATCCATGGGTCGCCGATCACGGCAGTACGGAACTCGCCGTTCGGGCTCCGCCATTGTTGGATCTGCTCAGCGTGGGAGAGGGCCACGGTGGCCCGCGGGCGATGCCTGCTCGAGATCTGCGGCAGGGGCGGCGCGCCGTCGTCCGGAATCGTGTTGGTCTTCCCGAAGCCGATGCCATGGGAGGTGAGTAGCAAGGGAGAGCGAAGCCTCTCCAGGCTCCCGTTGTGGCTGGCGGCGATCGCCAGATCGAACTCTGTATTTACCGCCTGGCTCCACGGGATGAAGCGCCCTCGTGCCTCGCGGAGCGCGTCGAAGACACCATCGTCGAAGGCCGAGCCGTCTTCGTCCATGGTGAAGATCACCTGGATCCGGGGATCCGGGAGGAGCTCGGAGATGATTTCGAGAAGCCAGGAAACGGTTGCGATCGTCCGGAGGACAATCAGGATGACGCGCTCAGGCTCGATCGTGACCCAGTGTGGTGC
>JBAVGD010000076.1:0-6294 GCA_049684635.1 Solirubrobacterales bacterium
TGCTGGATGGGTATGTTTCTGTTGTTGACAAAGTACGCTAGTTTGTCAACGAGACAGACCCTATCCCGCTATATGCCAAGGAGAATGCCCCCATATGGAGGCTGCCATACAGGTCCCCGCAGCTAGCCCCGAACTCACCTCTGCCACCTGGCGCGACGCGAAGCGTTATGCGTGGCTGCTGGGATTGATCGTTCCGCTCTCGCCATTTCTGGCCTGGATGAACGTGCAGTTGACCGGCGTCGAAGCCTTCTGGTTCTTCGGCCCGGTGCTCATCTTCGTGATCTTCCCCGTCCTCGACATCGCGATTGGGATGGATCCAACAAACCCCCCCGACAGCATCCTCAAGTGGCTGGAGCAGGACCGCTACTACCGCTGGTGCACCTACGCGTTCGTCCCGCTGCAGTACGCCGGGCTGATCTTCGCGTGCTGGCTGTGGGCCTACGGCGACCTTTCCATGCTCGCCAACATCGGCTTGGCGTTGACCATGGGGATAGTCAGCGGGGTCGCGATCAACACCGCCCACGAGCTGGGACACAAGCGGGACGACATCGAGCGATGGCTAAGCAAGGTCGCACTCGCACAGAGCGGCTACGGGCATTTCTTCATCGAGCACAACCGTGGCCACCACGTGCGGGTCGCAACGCCTGAGGATCCCGCCAGCGCCCGGCTTGGGGAGAGCTTCTGGGCATTCCTGCCGCGCACGGTTGCCGGCAGCCTCAGATCCGCCTGGGGGCTGGAGCGGGCGCGGCTCGGCCGCATGGGCCACTCGCCGTGGTCCGTCCACAACGACATCCTCAACGCCTGGGCGATGACGGTTCTGCTGTTCGCCGGCCTGGCGGCGGTGTTCGGGCTCGTGGTCCTGCCCTACCTGTTGATGCAGGCGGTGCTCGGCTTCTGCCTGCTCGAGGTCGTGAACTACCTCGAGCATTACGGTCTGCTGCGGCAGAAGCGCGAGGACGGTCGTTACGAGCGCTGCTGTGCCGAGCACAGCTGGAACAGCAACAACGTCGCCTCCAACGTCCTCCTCTACCACCTGCAGCGCCACAGCGATCACCACGCGAATCCAACGCGGCGCTATCAGGCGTTGCGGCATGTCGACGAGGCGCCCCAGCTCCCCACCGGCTACGCGGGCATGATCATCCTGGCCTGGTTTCCGCCGCTCTGGCGCCGGGTCATGGATCGTCGCTTGCTCGACCACTACGGGGGTGATGTGACGCGCGCGAACATCGCGCCGCGGGTCCGGCCGAGAATCCTCGCCCGCTACGGGACAGTCGCATGACCAGCCGCGCGGCCACCGGATCTAGCGGTAGTGGCGACTTTCTATCGGTATGCGACAGAAAGTCGCCACGGGAGGTTCTCCTATGAGCGCCTGGCGATGCCCCGGGTGCGGCTACACCTATGACGAGGAGGCCGGCCATCCGCGCGAGGGCTTCCCGCCCGGAACGCCCTGGAGCGAGGTGCCGGACGACTGGCATTGCCCGGATTGTGGGATCTACGACAAGGTCGACTTCGAGTTGAGCGAATGAGCGGGGCAGCCGTACCCGGTGCCACGACGGGGGGGATGCCAACCACCTCGAAGCGGGCTCCCTATCCGGTTGCCGCACGCGAGTTGCTCCGCGAGACCCTTCTTGGCGCCGCGCGGGACGAGTTGCACCGCCGGGCCTGGTCGGAAATCACAATGGCCGACATCGCCGGCGCCGCCGGCGTCAGCCGCCAGACCCTCTATAACGAGTTCGGTAGCCGGGATGAGTTTGCCCAGGCGTTTGTGATCAACGAGGGCGAACGCTTCCTCGCCGCGGTCGAGGCCGCTGTCCGTGAGCATTTCGACGATCCGCGAACCGCCGTCGGCGCTGCGCTCGAGGTCTTCCTGCGCAGAGCTGGGGATGACCCGCTCGTCCGCATTCTCCTCAGCGATGACGGAACCGGCGGCCTGCTTCCGTTCGTCACGACCCAGGGCATGCCGGTCGTGCAGTGGGCCACCGGACGCCTGACCATCGTCATCCAGGAGGGTTGGCCGGAGGCGCCGGCCGACAAAGCCAAGCTGCTTGCCGATTCGCTGGTGCGCCTTGCGATCAGCTACGTGACAGCCCCCGGTGACGCGCCCGATAAGACCGCCGCCCAGGCGAGCGAGCTGCTCGGCCCGTTCATCGACGAGGCGCTGGGACGAACGCGGTAGCTCGCGGTGCAGTCGCCTCGCGAGATGGCTGCTTAGCCCGCGCCGAGCAGCGCGGCCGTCTCTTCGAGCAGCACGCGACCACGAATGGGGAGCGGGGTCTGCGATGCGTCTCGCCGAGTCTCCCTGGCGTGACTCACCGCGCAGTAGTTCCGGCGGTCGTAGTAGTCGCCTGAGGTCACGGTTCCGTCGGCTCCGAAGATGACCGCACCAAGGTTGGCCCATACGCATGCCGCCAGGCACATCGAACATGGCTCAAGCGTCGAGTAGAGGACCAGATCGGGCAAGTGAAAACGGCCCACCCGTAGCGCCGCCATTCGAATCGCACCCGTCTCCGCATGCGCGGTCGGATCGCAGAGGGGCGCCACCATGCTGTGGCCCTCCGCGATCAGGCGCCCGCGTCGATCGACGATCACCGCGCCGATTGCCGCCCCGCCTCGGTTGACGGATGCGTGAGCCACCCCGATCGCAAGTTCCATGTTGCGCTCGTGTATCTCCACGCTCCATGCGAGGGCGTCTTTCGGGTCGTCATGAGCCCGGGTCTCAATCAGCTCCGTCATCGCCGACAAGACGGTCGCGCCGGCTACGTGGACCCCTTGGGAGACGGTCACGGCACGGTTTCCGCGTAGCAGCGCTACGCGGAACACCGGGAGGGGCCGTATCGCTCAGCGTCACCTCGGCCTCATCCGGGCCGTGGTCATTCTGAAACAGGTTCTAAGAGCACCGGGACGCTTGACCCGTCCAGTTCGTCTTGGCAGCAGTGGGAGCCCCGTTCTCGCAGTCACCGGATCGCGCCGTTTCGCCAGAGGCGGATGCCCAAGTGTCCTTGCGGGAGAAGATCCACCAGTGGTCGCTGGAGCTCCCCCTGTGGCAGCGCGATCTTCTGCGTCGCCTCGCAAGTGGGCCGCTTTCCAAGCAGGACGAAAAGGAGGTCTTGGCAAGCCTCGCCGGAGTGAGTGAGGCTCCGGCGCCCCGGCCGCTGGAGCTGTCTCACCTCCATTTGGACCGGACGGACGGCGAGCCCGTCGAGTTGCGGGCAATTCGCGACGTCCAGAACATCAATCGGCTGGCGCCCGGGCAAGCACTTTGCTTCAGCTCGGGCCTCAATGTCGTGCTCGGCCCAACGGCCGCCGGGAAGAGCGGGTACGCCAGGCTTCTGCGCCGGCTCGGTCGCTCCGCCGGGTTCGCGCAGGTCCTGCCCAACGTCTTCGACGCTGAGGCCGGCGAGGCTCAGCAAACGGCATCAATTCAAATCGCGGTGAGCGGCGAGATACACGACATCGCGGTCGACCTCGACGGAAAGGCGAGTCCCGCCCTGGCCGCTTTGGCGGTCTTTGACGGCGCCTGCGCGCAGCTGTACCTGTCGGGGCCCAACGTCATCGAGCATGTCCCGTCGTCGTTGCTCCTGTTGCGGCGCATGGTCGAAGCGCAGGACCTGCTCGCCGATCGCCTCAAGGCCGCGGCAAAGGAGGCGCAGGAAGGCCTGCCGCAGCTACCGGATATCGATCCGGAAACGGCCGCCGGCCGGCTCCTGGCCACCATCACCGCTGAGACCGATTCCGAGGAAGTGGCGCGGTTCGCCTCGCTAAGCGATGGCGAAAGGGCTGAGATGAGAGAGCTCAACGCGGCTCTGGCCGGCCTCACCTCGGACCAAGGCAGCAGGCTCGAGGCAGCAGCGCGCGGCCGTGCGGACGCGGCGGCGGTGGCGGCCAAGGAGCTGGAAGAGGCTGCCGGCAAGCTTGCCGACGAGCGGATCGAGGCCCTCGGCGTCCTGCGAGCGCGCCTCGACGATGCCAGCGCTGCCGAGCGCCGGCTCGCTGTCGATGCCTTTGCGGGCCAGCCGTTTGCGGGCACCGGTCAGGGACCCTGGCGCGAGATGTGGGAAGCGGCGCGGCGATTTGTCGAGTCTGGGGGGCGCACCTTCCCGAGCGCGGGCCCAGATGCCGCCTGCCCCTTGTGCCAGCAGGACCTCGACGATGCCGATCGCAAGCGCATGGCGAAATTCGAGGAGTTCGTTCGCAGCAACCTTCGGGGGCAGATCGCCACGCTGGCCGCGAGGCTCTCCGATGAGGTTGCCGCGCTGCCTGACCTGTCCGCGCTCCGTGCCCGGGTCGAGGCGAATCTGGCTGGAGCACCCGAGCCGGTGACGGCCGCCGCCGAAGAGGCCGTCGATATCCTGACCACCCGTGCAGGGCTCGCCGCTCGGCAGGCAGAGGGCGACGGGACCGAGGTGATCGACGTTTCGCTTCCCGCTTTGGCTCCAATCCGCAGTTACGCGGAAGAGTGGTCTGGGGCCGCGGAGACCCGAGCGGCGCTGCACGGTGAGGGCAATCGGCAGCAACTGATCGACAGGTTCGCCGAGTTGCGGGCCCGAAATGAGCTTGCCGCTGCGCTTCCCAGCGTGCGGGCCCGGATATCGGAACTGGAACGGGTTGACCGGCTCGGGGCCGCCGTGGCTCAGCTTGGCACGGCAAAGATCAGCTCCACGCTGCGCCGGCTCCAGCAGGCCGCCGTGACCGACCGGATGCGCGCCGCCATCGCGGATGAGCTGCGCGGAGTCGGGCTGCTGGAGGGGCGAATCAAATCCGTTGGAAAGGCCGCCAAGGGCAAGAGTGCCGTACAGCTCGGGCTGGACGCACCGGGTCGGTCAAAGCTCGTGGAGGTGCTCAGCGACGGCGAGCAGCGCGCGCTTGCTCTGGCCTTCTTCTTCGCTGAGAGTGCGGTCAGCGCGAGCGGCAGCTCGATCATCCTCGACGATCCCGTCGCACTGCTGGACGGTGAGCGACAGGAATACGTGGCGCGGCGGCTTGTCGAGGAAGCGCAGCGCCGTCAGGTGATCGTCTTCAGCCACGACCGCGCCTTCGTCGAGATGCTTCGACGGGCCGCCGAGGATGCGGGCCAGGAGGTGCACCAGCAGACCATCCACCGAGACGGCAACCGGGCCGGCCTCTCCAATGGCAAACTCACCGGAGCAACAGGGTCAAGTCTGCTCGCTCAGCCAGCCGTCGGTTGATGCGGCGGCTGCGCTGACGGCCTCGACGATCGGGGCCGGCGCCTTGCTGGGAGAGCCGCTGTCGAAGGGTGGCTGTGGGTCGTACTCGATCCCCAGTTGCACAGCCTGGGCGAGCTCCGGTCCGGCCGAGCGGCCGACCAGGTGCAGTGCCATGTCGATCCCCGCGGAGACTCCGGCCGCGGTGATTGTCTTGCCGTCCTCGACGAAGCGACCGCCAACCGGATCGGCACCGAACTCTCGCAGGCGCTCGAGGAAGAGCCAGTGCGATGTCGCCCGCTTTCCCTCCAGCAGTCCGGCGGCACCGAGGACGAGGGAGCCCGTGCAGACGGAGGTCGTCCACCTCGTCGCCTCGTCGACCTGACGCAGCCAGGAAAGCACGGTCTCGTCCTCCATCAGTGGCCGGTTTCCTTCCCCGCCCGGCACGAGGACGATGTCCGGATCGGTCACCTCATCCAGCGCGTAGTCGGCGCTCAGCCCGAGGAAGCCGCTGTCGGTGCGGACCTCGCCCCGGGAAAGCCCGACGAACTTCACCTCCCACCCCGGTACCGCGCGAAGCACCTCGTAGGGCCCGACGGCGTCGAGGGCGGTGATCCTGTCGAAGATGAGGATTGCGACATTCATGGCCCGCATGATCGCCGTCCGGACGGCGCCTGTCCAGTCACCGTTGCGCGGTGCCAAGCTCGGACCAAGCTCCTGACTACACCTCCACCAGCAAAGTCACCGGCCCGTCGTTGATCAGAGCGACGCCCATGCAGGCTCCAAACCTTCCCTTGGCCGCTCCGAGGCGCGCGCAGAAGCGGTCGTACAGCGGCTCCGCCTCCGCGGCTGGAGCCGCATCCACATAGCTGGGGCGATTGCCCTTGCGCGCGTCGCCGTAGAGAGTGAACTGGCTGACGCAGAGGACCTCGCGGTCGCCAAGCGGCTCGTTCATACGACCCTCGGCGTCATCGAAGATCCGCAGTGCCCGCACCTTCTCCGCGAGACGGTCCGCATCGTCCTCGGTATCGCCACGCCGAATCCCCAGCAGGACCAGAACCCCCGAGCCGATCTGGGCCACCCGCTCGCCCTCGATGTCGACGGCCGCCTGGCTAACCCGCTGCACCAGTGC
>JBAVGD010000077.1:0-3812 GCA_049684635.1 Solirubrobacterales bacterium
CGACCACCCGCCGCACCGTGGTCAACCCCAGCCGCAGGACGCCCGCCACCAGGATGGCCAGCGCCAGGGGCAGCAGGTCGGGCTTGTTGCCGCTGTGGATCGCGTTGATCGCGCGCCCGATCAGCCAAGGAATCAGCACTGTCATTCCCATCGCTGCCCAGGCAAACGCCAGCGATCCCCAGAGCTGGCGGCGGTAGGGACGCAAGAACCCCATCAGACGGCGATACGTCCGCATCCGACCCACTATACAAAGTGAAGTAACGGCGCCCGGGGGAGTGGGCCCGGGCGTAACGCACTATTCGAGAGACGCTGCCTTTGCGCTCGAGACCTTGCCACCTCCGCACGAGTGACCCGCACGGTCAAGGATCTGAAAGTTGGTCACCGCGTGATAGGGCGTGGGGGCGCCGCTGTTCTCGGCGAGGGTGATGACCAGACGGTAGAAGCCCGGTTTGAGGTTGTGGTAGTAGATCTCGGGTTGCGTCGCCGGGGAGTAGCTGCCGGCGGAGCCAATCCGTTCGGCCAGGACGCCGTTTGGACCGGCGTACCGCGCAAAGTCAGATGAGGCGCCAACCAGGCGGCCCTTGCCGATGGGGCTTTCGATCGCGCGCTGCAGTTTCTCCGGGTCCACGCAATCGGGCACGCGATTGAGGCCGAAGCGGATGTTTCCCTCGCCGAGCTGCGGTTCCCGGCCGAAGTGCCGTGGCGCCAGGGTGAAGTTGTGGAGCTTCACCTTGACCACGACGGCTCGGCTTGCCTGGCGGGCGCCGTTCCTGGGTGAGACGATCTCGACCACCGGTTCCCCGGGTGCCGGTGGCGGTCGCTTGGGCGCGCCGTTTCCCGCGGTGGTGGTGGCAAGCACCACGGCAGCCACGACTGCGGCGACTACCGCCAGCGCGAGGAATGCAGTTCTGCGCCGCATGTGGGACCGAACCCTAAGGGTCTGTCCCAAAGCGCACAGGTACGCCGGCAGCCCCGGTGCGACGCCGGCCTTCGGCTCATGGCTCGATTGACGTGCCCGTAACGTGTGCGTCGGGATGCAACCGGACAAGGTATCCAGGCGGTTCCGGCGCGAACGGGGAGGCCTGACCCGTGCGGACGCGGCGATCGGTCGCCGTTGTCCCGATGCCGGTCCGGGATCGATACTGACGCTTGCGCTGGCGCTGATCGCCGCTCTGCCGTTGATATTGCCGGCTCCAGCCGCCCGGGCAGGCGGCCTCACGGACTACGTCAACCCGCTTGCGGGGACCCGGCCGGGGCCGCGCACGTTCGGCGGCGGGCACAACTTCCCGGGTGCGACCGTGCCCTTCGGAATGGTGCAGTGGAGCCCGGATACCACCCCGGCCGACGTGAACGGCGCCGGGGGCTACGACTACCGGGACAACCACATCAAGGGGTTCAGCCTCACCCACATGAGTGGGGCCGGATGCGAGATATATGGGGACTTTCCGTTCCTTCCCACGACGGAACCGCTGGTTTCGTCGCCAGCCGGCCCGGGTTCCTCGCTTGACGGGGCTTTGCAGCCTGGTTTCTCCCACGCGGACGAGCGCGCTCGACCCGGGTTCTACGCCGTGTCGTTGAATCCGATCCACGGTGGCCGGATCGACGTCGAACTGACGGCGACGACCCGCAGCGGGGTCGCTCGCTTCACGTTTCCGCGCGGCCCGCACTCGAGCGTTCTGATCGACGCCGGCGGCAGCGCTCAACCGGATGACTTCTCGAGTGTGCGTTTGAACCCCGACGGGCGGGAGATCGACGGCTCCGCGTCAAGCGGTCTCTTCTGCGGCCAGCGGCCGCGCTACAAGGTCTACTTCGCGGCGATCTTCAATCGCCCCTTCGGTGACTATGGGACGTGGTCGGGCAGCGTTCTCGCGCCGGGGTCGACCGAAGCGGCCGCGAGTCAGGCGCCGCCGGCAAACCCGGCTGCCACCGCGGCTTCGGGGGCCTATGCAACCTTCGATTCGCGGCGCAACCGCAGCGTCGTGGCCAGGGTTGGAATCTCCTTCGTCAGCGTCGAGGACGCTCGGGCCAACCTGGCGGCGGAAGACCCGGGCCTCGGTTTCGGCCCGGTGGCCAAGCGAGCGGAAGGCGCCTGGGAGCGTTCCCTGGGGCGGGTTCGCGTCAGTGGCGGACCGCGGCGCCTCATGGACACCTTCTATACGGCGCTCTATCACGCTTTTCTGGCCCCCCGCACCTTCAGCGACGTGGGCGGGGCCTATATCGGGATGGACGGGCTGGTCCACCGGGCACGGGGACGGATCCAGTACGCCGACTTCTCCGGCTGGGACATCTATCGCACGGAGATACAGCTCCTCTCCATGCTCGTTCCAGACCGGGCCGGCGACATGGTTCGTTCGCTGCTCGCCGATGCGGCACAGAGCGGCTGCCTGCCGCGGTGGTCGTACGCGAACGGGCAGAGCATGACGATGGTCGGCGACTCAGCCGATCCGATCATCGCCTCCGCGGCAGCTTTCGGCGCTCGCCGCTTCGACAGTCGTAAGGCTCTGGCGGCGATGGTCTACGGGGCGACGAGTCCGTGCCGCAGTGGGAATGGCGAATACGTCGAGCGCCAGGGTCTCGCCTACTACCTCGCTCGCGGCTTCATTCCGCGCGATGTGGACACGAACATCCGCAACGCCAACTCGATCTACGGGGACCCCGAAGCCGTCTGGGGCTCGGCCGCGACGACGCTCGAGTACACGATCGACGATTTCGCAATCGCCCAGTTCGCGGCCCGCGTCCTTCGCGACCGCTCGACGTATCGCACCTTCATCGAGCGCTCCGCCACCTGGCGGCGGCTGTTTGACCCGGCCAGTGGCCTGATCGAGCCGCGCGACTCAGCGGGCGGCTTCCCGGCGCCTTACAACCCGCTGGAAGGTGGCGGCTTCGTCGAGGGCAACGCCTACCAGTACACATGGCTGGTTCCGCAGGACCCCGCCGGTCTCTTCCGCAAGATGGGTGGGAACGAGGCGGCGGCGCACCGGCTCGACAGCTTCCTTCGCGTCCTCAACGGCGGCAGCGGCGGGACCCATACGAATCATGCGCTGCTCGGCAACGAGCCAACCCTCCACGTGCCGTGGCTCTATGATTGGGCACGCCAGCCGTTCAAGACCCAGGCAGCCGTCAGGCGGGCGCTTCTCGGGCTCTATGACGCTTCACCTGACGGCTATCCCGGGAACGACGACCTCGGCACGCTTTCCGCCTGGTACGTCTTCGGGGCGCTGGGCCTCTACCCCGAGGTACCCGGCGTGGGACTGCTTGCGATTGGCAGCCCCCTCTTTGCCCGAGCCACGATCGCGATGCCCCACCACAGGCGTGCGGTGATTCTCACCACCGCCTACAAGTTCGAGAAACGGCGGCCTGCAGGCGGGCATCGCAAGCGGACGGCACCGCGAAAGATCGCGCTTCCCCCGGCCGCGGCGCCCTACATCCGCTCGATGCGCCTCGATGGCCGGCTCTACGATCGGCCCTGGGTCACGTACTGCACGCTTGCCCGCGGGGGCCGCCTCGCCTTTGAACTCGGTCCGAATGGGAATCCCGCATGGGGTTCCGCCGCCGCCGCCGAGCCACCGTCGTTTGGGCCGCAGCGGCCGATGCCGAAGGATCCCTGCCTGCCATGAGGACGTCGGCGGAGCCTGCCGCTGCCGGGTGGATCCGACCAACCTCTCTAAAGCCTTAACCTTGCCTTGAGGGCGCCCTAAGGTGCCCGATTGAATCTTCCGTTCCGTGGAAACCTCTGCAGCCACCGTTGATGCGGTCAGAATCGGCGCTGACGGCGCGGATGGCAGGGATCATGCCCCCGCCCGGTCCTCCGT
>JBAVGD010000078.1:0-2559 GCA_049684635.1 Solirubrobacterales bacterium
CCTGATGGGCGCCACCCGCCGCCGGATCCTTCCCTACTTCCTGTTGGGGCCGGGAACGATCTGGCTGGTCCTCTTCTTCGTCATCCCGCTCTACTACATGGGCAAACTGTCGCTTGAGTCGGGGGTCGTCGGCAACCTCGAATTCAACTGGCAGTGGTCCAACTACAGCGAAGCGCTATCGGCGTATGACTCGCAGTTCGTCCGCTCCTTTATCTACGCCGGGACGGCGACGCTGATCGCACTGGTAATCGCCTACCCACTCGCGTACACGATTGCCTTCAAGGCAGGCCGGTGGCGCAACATGCTGCTTTTCGCGGTGGTCGCCCCGTTCTTCACCACCTACCTGATCCGGACCATCGCCTGGGAGACGATCCTCTCCGACGAAAGCCCCGTCACGGAATTCCTGCACGCGATCGGGCTCGCTCCCAGCGGTCACATCCTCGCCACGAGCGGCGCGGTGATCGCCGGCCTCACCTACAACTTTCTCCCCTTCATGATCCTGCCGATCTATGCCAGCCTCGAGCGCATCGACGCGGGCCTGATCGAGGCGGCGAAGGACCTCTACGCGTCCTCGCGGCAGGCCTTCTGTCGGGTAACGCTGCCGCTCTCGGCGCCGGGGATCGTCGCCGGCACCCTGCTCACCTTCATCCCCGCCGTCGGCGACTACGTCAACGCCCAGTTCCTCGGCGGCGCCGGCAACCGGATGATCGGCAACGTGATCCAGTCGCTCTACCTCAGCCAGGCGGACTACCCATCCGCAGCTGCCCTGTCCTTCGTCCTGATGGCGCTGATCATGATCGCCGTCGTGGTCTATATCCGCTTCGCCGGCTCGGAGGCGCTGATGGGTGAGGAGGCGACCTGATGGGCGCGACCCGACGCACGCACGCCTGGCGCTGGCTGCGCGAGCACGCGGTCAACATCGTCGCCGGGCTGGTGGTGCTCTACCTGCTGATCCCGATCGCGGTCATCCTGCTCTTCTCCTTCAACAATCCACAGGGCCGCTACAACTACACGTGGCTCGGGTTCACCTTCTACCACTGGGCGCACGCCTTCAGCCACCCCGAACTCACCGAAGCGCTCCTGACCAGCCTCAAACTGGCGGTGCTGGCCACCGTTATCTCCACGGTCGTGGGGACGATGATGGCCCTGGCGCTGGTCCGCCATCGGTTCTTCGGCCGGCGGCTGGCGAACTTCCTGATCGTGATCCCGATGGCGACCCCCGAGGTCGTAATGGGCGCTGCTCTCCTCTCATTTTTCCTGATTCTCAATGCGCCGTCGCTCGGGTTTCAGACGCTGCTGATCGCCCACGTGATGTTCTGCATCAGCTTCGTCGTGGTGGTGGTGCGCTCACGCCTGATCGGTTTCGATCGCAACCTCGAGGAGGCCGCAAAGGACCTGGGGGCGAATCCATTGCAGACCTTCCGCCTGGTGACCCTGCCGTTGATCATGCCCGGCATTCTCGGCGGCGCGATGCTCGCCTTTGCTCTCTCGATCGACGACTTCGTCATCTCGAACTTCAACTCGGGCACGACCGTCACCTTCCCGCTCTACATCTTCGGCGCCGCCCAGCGCGGCATCCCGGTCGAGGTAAACGTGATCGCGATGATGCTGTTTGGCGTAACGGTGGCGGCAATGGGCTTCACCGTCTGGCAGCAACGCCGGGCCGAACGCATGGCCGCAGTGCGCCCCAAGCAGGAGGAGGCACCGATCCCCATCCCCGGCGCCACGGCCGCGGCGTAGCCTCGCGCGCCACGCGGCGGCGGCTTCAAGGGGACCGCAGTCAGCGGCCGATGTGGAAGCCGATCAGCTGGGGGATTTGGGCGAGCGCCTGGCTGATTGGATCTGGCGTGAGACCGGCCAACTCCGCCTCCTCCTTACGGACCAGGCCGCAGCGGATCGCTTCCCCGCCAAGCCAGTGGAAGGGCTCCGGCGGAACCCGCTGCGGCGAGGGGTCGACGAACGCGAGGCGCGAAGGCCCGTCCCGGCGATCGAGGGCAAGGGAGGCGAGGGAGCGGCCGACCATGTGGGACGGTCCGACGCCGTTGCCCGTGTAACCGGCGGCGGCAAATGCCCTGCCGCCCGGGAGCGGAACGACGATCGGGAGGTGGGTTGGGGCGATATCGATCGGCCCTCCCCAGGCGTGGGTCAGGCGCCGCCCGGCGAGGCCGGGGAAATACTCGCGCAGCCGGGCAGCCGCCCCCGCGACAACGTCAGGATCGGTTTGCGCGCGGCCATCCAGCCGGGCCCCCATCGCTATCCGACCGCCTCCCCAGCCGAAGGCGATGCGACCGTCAGGCGTGGTGCGAAAGTAGTCGATCAGCGAGCGACTGTCGGTGATGCATTCGCCGCCGGTCCAGCCGATGTCCTCGAGCAGGTCGGGCACCGGCTCGGTGAGAACGATGTGGGAGGAGCCGATCGTGAGGGCGTTGCGCAGCGGCGACCGCCGCGCCTTCGCCGCGCCACCGATCGCCAGGACGGCCGCCCTGGCTCGGACCTCGCCGGCGGCGGTTCGGGCTTCGACCCCACCGGGTGTGGCAGCGAGCCGATGGACGGCTGAGC
>JBAVGD010000079.1:0-5069 GCA_049684635.1 Solirubrobacterales bacterium
TCTGGCTGGTGCCCCTGTTGCTGGTGCTGGCGGTGCTGGCGGTGCGCCGCTTCGGGGTGCGGCCGGGGCTCGGCCGCGCAGCGCTGTTCGCAGTGCTGCTGGCCGTACTGGTCCTGCCGGCTATCACCTCCGGACTCGTGCCGCCGACTTCGAAGCCGCTCGTCGGCTCCAACGGGGAAGGCAACCTGCGCGGTCCGCTCAGCGCCTTCCAGGTGGTTGGCATCTGGCCCTCCGGTGACTTCCGTTTCCATCCTGACCCGACTGTCGCAACCGCGGTCCTGGTCGCTTTGACAATCGCTGCGGCGCTGCTTGGCCTGTGGACTGCCTGGCGCCGCCGCGCCGCCGCGCCGTTGCTCTATGCGAGCGTCCTGGTCGCCTGCGGGGTGATCTTCGCTGTCGGTTCCCCCTGGGCGGCCGGCAAAGCGCTCGCCACCGCTTCGCCGGTGACCCTCTCGCTGGCGGCGGTGGGCGCCATGGCGGCCCTGCGGCTGGACCGCCTCGCGGGCAGCGTCCTGATCGTCGTCGTTGCGGGTGGCGTGCTCTGGTCCAACGTGCTCGCCTACGGCGGCGTCAACCTCGCGCCCTACGACGAGCTCCTCGAACTGGAGCAGATCGGCAAGCAGTTCGTTCACGAGGGCCCGACGCTGATGACCGAATACAACCCGTACGGCGCCCGCCACTTTCTGCGCGAAGAGGACGGCGAAGGGGCCTCGGAGCTGCGCGAACGTCTGGTGCCGCTGCGCGGCGGCGGCGAAGTCGAACTGGGCTACTCCGTCGACACGGACGAACTGGACATCAACGGCCTGTTCGAATTCCGCACCCTGGTGCTGCGCCGCTCACCGGTCAGGAGCCGCCCACCTTTGCTCTATCGCCTCGTTCACTCCGGCAAGTACTACGAGGTGTGGCAACGGCCGGAAGGCGAGTTCGACGCCGCGCCGGAACATCTGCCGCTGGGCAACGAATCCGAACCATCGGGGGTGCCCGACTGCGGCGAAGTCGGCGGCCTCGGCCTGCTCGCGCTCCAGCACATGAGCCCGGGTGCCCACCTCGTCGCCGCTCGCCACGCGCCGTCCTATAACGCAACCGACGGTAACCTCGAAGTGCCTAACAGCGGGCGTTATATCGCTTGGCTGAAGGGCTCGGTGCGGGGGGAGGATGAGCTCTTCGTCGACGGGCACAAGATCGGCGGAGTGCGCCACCAGATCGAAAACGAAGGTGGTTTCATCGAACTCGGCGAAGTGCAGCTTGCCGCCGGTGCCCATAAAGCCGAACTGCACTTCGGTGGCGCCGACCTGTACCCCGGCAGCGGTGGCTTTCCGCGGCCCGAAACCGGCCCGCTTCTCTTTGCCCCAGCCGGTCGCGAGCGGGGAGAAGTGGTCTCGGTGCCGATCGCCGAATCGAACCGCCTCTGCGGCAAGCCGTGGGACTGGATCGAGGCGGTCGGCTCAGGCTGAGCCAGGTTCTTGGGCGGTCACCCGATGCCTCTCGGCTGCAGCGCCGATCCTGGGTCGGCCCGACGCCTTAGGTAGAAGGCCACGCCTTCCTGCGGAACTAAACGGTTTGCGTCGCGGGCCCGCAGGGCATATGTTCGACCGGCTCGGTTGCATCCTCTGCGAGGAAAGGAAACGGCATGCTCGAGTTAGTGACCGCTGATTTCACCTTCGGCCAAGCGCTCCTGACGGTTCTGGAGATCTTCCTGTTCGTCGCTTGGTTCTGGATCTTGATCTCCGTCGTCGGGGACTTATTCACCGATCACGGCGTGTCGGGCTGGGGCAAGGCTGGGTGGATACTGCTTCTCCTGATCCTGCCCTTCCTCGGTCTGCTCATCTACCTGATCGCCCGGGGCGGCTCGATGCACGAACGCGTGGCGAAGCGAGAAGCTGAAGCGAAGCAGGAGTTCGATTCCTACATCCGCCATACGGCAGCCCCGTCGCCTGCGGAGGAAATCAGCAAGCTGGCGGCACTGAGGGATCAGGGCACTATCTCCGCAGCTGAGTTCGATCAGATGAAGGCGAAGCTGCTGGCATAGTGACCTGAGTCAGGTCACCAGCAGCAGTCCCGCAGTCGACATCCCCTGGGGCCTGCCTGATAACCCCGCGCTCGCCGGCGACACAGGCGGGGCTTATGAGGCAGGCTCCTATGCCTGCGTGTCGCCCGTCGAGAGGTTGTGGACGATGCCGTCAACCAGCATCTGGTTGGGAATCACGACCGTGCTGGCGTCGCCCGGGTCCACGTAGGTGTAGGAGAGGGTGATGTCGGTGACCCGCCCGGCGACGTCTTCGAAGGCGATCCGGTCGCCGATCCGGATCGGCTGCGAAATGGCGAGCTGAACGCCGGCCACCATGTTGCTGAGGGTGTGCTGCGCGGCGAAGCCGACGATTGCCGCCAGCACCGCCGTTGAGGCGAGGATTCCGGCGGCAAGGTGCTTCAGCTCGGTGAACTGGCTGAGCGCCAGCGCGCCGAGAACGAGGAAGAGGACGAGGATTATCAGCCGCCGCAGGAACCGCAACCGCGTCTTGGTGGACCGTGAGACCTGGGAGACTGCCGGCGACATGACGACTAACTTAGAGGGACAGGGCACCAAATGCCCCTCTTGGCCGAATCTCAGGCCGGCCGGGCAGACTTTGCGCGGATGAATCAAGCAGAGAGGCCAGACCGACAGCCGGGCCGGTTGGCGTCCTTCCCATATGCCAACTGGGGTCCCTTTTCGGCCGTAGGGGGAGTCCTGCTCGCCCTGGTGGTCGGGCTTGCCTTAGCGATCCCAGTCGCGATCGTTGCGCATAAAAACAACAAGGAACTCACAGCCACCGGCACCGTCGTCGCGCAGCTCATGGCCGAGCTCGCGTTTCTCTCAGTTCCGATGCTGATCGCGGCGCGGCGCGGCGCGTCCTTCCACGAAGTGTTGCGGCGGCTCGGCCTGCGCAAGTTCCGCCCTTCGGCAGGCCTGTGGATGCTGGCGGCGTTATTCGCTTATCTGGGCTTCGCGATCGTCTATTCGGCGGTCTTCGGACACCCCGAACAGGAGAACATCGCCGAAAAGCTGGGCGCTGTGCCGCTGCAGATCCTGGTGATCGTCTTTGCGGCGCCAATCTCCGAGGAGGCGTGCTTTCGCGGCTTCCTCTTCGGTGGCCTGCGCACGCGTCTCCCGCGACTCGCTGCGGCGCTGGTCAGCGGCGTGATATTCGGCGCCCTGCACGCGACCACCGGCCTCAGCGTCGTCCCGCCGCTGATCGCCTTTGGCTTCATCCTCGCGCTGCTCTACGAGCGGACGGGCTCGATCATTCCCGGGATCCTCCTGCACATGCTGAATAACTCTGTCGCCCTGTTGGGCCAGTAGCATCCCGCCCGTGAAGCGTCGCGCCCTGCCCCTCTTCGCTCTCGGCGCGCTGCTGGCGTTGCCGACCACCGCCGGCGCGGCACTCACGGAAGGCAACGAAAGCCCCGTGAAGCCGACCGTCAAGCTGCGGGTCGGTCATCTGCACGGTGGTCGCGCCCCGATCCTGACCACGGTTCCAGTCACCGGTTCGATCAGTCCGTTCGAGTCCGGGCAAGAAGTCGACGTCACGTTCTATCTCAACGGCCACAGGCTGCTGACGAGGACGGTGAAGGTCCGCAAAGCAGCGGGAACGGGCGATGCGGGGGTGTTTCAGGCAACGGTCATCGTTCGCGAGGACGGGAAGTACGCGGTGAGCGCTCACGCTCCCGCCACGGAATCGGTGCGGGCCATCACCACCAAGCGCAGGAGCTGGCGGGTCAGCTTCCAGCCCCTGCACCCCGGGCAGTGCGACCGGGTGGTCAGGGGATTCAAGGAGGCTCTGGCAAAGCTGGGCTACGCCGCCGGTGGCGGCTCCTGCTTCAACGGGCGCACCGGCCGTGAGGTGCTTGCCTACCGCAAGGTCAACGGCATGGCGCGGACTGAGCGGGCCGGCCGTGGTCTCGTCCAGGACGTATTCGGTGGACGCGGTGGCTATCGCGTTCGCTATCCGGACGCCGGCGAACACGCCGAGGTCCCGCTTTCCAAGCAGGTTCTGGTCCTTGCCAAGGGTGACCGACCGTTTGCGATCTACCCGGTCTCCACCGGCAAGCCTTCGACTCCAACCGTCACCGGGCATTACCAGTTCTACCTGCGCTCCCCCGGCTACAACTCCGAGGGCATGTACTACTCCTTCTACTGGCACAACGGCTATGCCGTGCACGGCTACGCCGAAGTCCCGAACTACGCCGCCAGCCACGGCTGCGTGCGCACCTTCATCGCCGACCAGCCGCACATCTACTACCAGCTGAACTACGGCGAGAGCATCTTCGTCTTCTAAGAACCCGGCCAGCGCGCACCGGGCCTGGAACCTGCGCATGACGGGATATCGCGACCGGCTCCACCGTTGTCGCCGTGGCTGCACCGGCGCGGAATCTCTTTCGCGCCAGTCGGAATAGGCTTCCGCCGATGACCGAGCGGACGCTGAGAGTCGTTCGTGCGCTGGTCGCGGCCTATCACGTGCTCACCGGTGGGCTGGCACTGCTCGCGCCCGGCACGTTCTTCGACCAGATTGGGCATTACGGAATCGAGAACTCGCACTACGTCGGCGACGTGGGGGCGTTCATTCTTGCGTTTGGCATTGCGCTCGCGATCGCGGTGGTGCGGCCCGCCTGGCGCGCGCCGCTGCTCTGGCTGGGGGCGCTCTGGTACGGCCTGCATGCGATCAACCACGTTTTCGACACAGGCGAAGCGAAGAGCGAGGCACGCGGCTGGGGAGACACGGTTCTGATTGGCCTCGGTGCGCTGGTCGCCGCGTGGTTGGCCCGCGTCTCGGAACGGCTGGAGCGGTCAGAATGACCGCGCCGCGCCGTCGGCGGGTCTATTTCCCACGACATGCGGGTGTTCCGGCTCCATCGGCGGAGAGGAGATCGAGATGAAGGTGTTCGTTGCGGGTGCAAGCGGGGCGATCGGCCGGCCGCTGGTCAGGCAACTCATCGAGGCGGGACACGAGGTGACCGGGACGACGCGCCGCGAGGAGCGCGCCGAGGAGATCCGCGCCGCGGGCGCTCGGGCGGTTGTCTGCGACGTGTTCGAC
>JBAVGD010000080.1:0-15079 GCA_049684635.1 Solirubrobacterales bacterium
CAACTGGCCCGCCCCTCGGCACTTTTGGCCAGGCATGGTGCAGCGACTAAACGAATGGCCTATCCCAGCCGATAGAGCAACGATGCCGGCAGAGCCGTCGACAGCCTCCTTTCGTGCCGCGCGAGCGCTCCTTGCGCTTGCATTGAGCGTGCTGCTCATCGCGGCATTCAGTGCCCCGGCGGCTCACGCCGAAGCCGAATACGCCGGCGCCTCGGCGAGCGGGGAAATCGTCTTCTTCACGACCAGCGAGAAGCTCGTCCCTGCCGATACCGACAACAAGCGCGACGTCTACGAGCGCTTCAAAGACGAAGAACCTGGGATCGAAAGCTATGTCACCCGCGAGATCTCGACCGGCCCGGCGGGGGGAAACGACGCCTACAACGTCAGCTACGACGGTGTCTCCAAAGATGGCACCAGGGTCTTCTTCTCCACCGACGAGTCGCTGGTTGGCGAAGACACCGATCTCTCGGCCGACATCTACATGCGCAACCTGTCTACGGGAACCGTGACGCTGGTTTCCAAGGCCGACGCGTCCTGTCTGACGTCGAAATGTGGCAACGGCGCATTTCCCGTTTCGTTCGATGCAGTCTCCGAAGCCGGATCGCGGGTGATCTTCAGCAGCGAAGAGCCGCTGAGCGGCGAAGACGAAGACTCGGTCGAAGACGTCTACATCCGAGACCTCGGAGGAGGCGGGACGACGAGGTTGGTCTCGGCCGGGGAGTCATCGTGTATTCCAGCCGGGTGTGGCAAAGGACCAGAACCAGCAACCTTCAGCGCCGCCTCAACTGACGCGCTGAGCGTTGCCTTCGAGACCGATGAAGCACTGAGCGGTGAAGATAGCGATGTCGGCGCGTCGGACATCTACGCCCGCGACATCCAGGCCGGCACCACCAGTCTTGTCTCGCGGGAAGGTGCCTGTCCGTCACCCCTTCTCGCGGGGGAATGCACACCGATCTTCGGGGGCATGTCGGGCGACGGGTCGCACATCTTCTTCGAGACTGGTGAACGGGTGGCAGCTGGCGAAGACACCGATAAGCAGCAGGATGTCTACGCGTGGTCCGGCGCAGCGCCCATCCTCGTCTCGACCGGGACAGAAGGGGAAAAAGGCAACGGGGCTCACGACGCTCTCTTCGCGGGTGCTTCCCTGGACGGCACCGGAGTTTTCTTCGAAACGGACGAAAAGCTCTCCGCGTCCGACGCGGATGGAGCGCGGGATGTCTACGAGCACTTCGGCGGGGAAACCATCCTCATCTCGACTGGACCGACGGACAGCAGCACGGGCTCCCTCGCGGAATTCGACAGGGCCTCTCCCGCAGGCTCGATTGTGCTATTCAGCACGACCGAGAAGCTGACAAGTGAAGACACAGATTCCGCCCGGGACGTCTACAGCCGCGACGTCGTGGGGAAAACAACGACGCTAGTCTCGCGGGGCGGCTCCTGCGCGCCGGCCTGCGGCAATGGGGTTGACGACGCCAGTTTCGCCAAGGCGTCGACCGACGCATCCACTGTCTTCTTCGAAACGGACGAGTCACTGGTTTCCGAAGACAAAGACAGCAGCCCCGACGTGTATGAGCGCTCCGCCGGAACGACGACGCTCGTCTCCAAGGCCGATGCATCTTGTCCCTACGTGAAATGCGGAAACGTCGAATCGAACCCCCACCTAGAAGAAGTCTCGCAAGACGGCGAACACGCCTTCTTCACCACTGAAGAGCGTTTGACGGGAAGCGACACAGACGGTGAACCCGATGTCTACGACCACTCCGCAGAAGGAACTTTATTGGTCTCGACCCGCAACCCCGACGAACTCGTGCTCGGACCAGCGATGCCTGAACTGCTCGGAACGAACCCTTCCTCGCCGAACGTCTCGACCGAACTGCGCATTCTCGGCCAGGCCGGAGTCGAAACGTCGATCAAGATCTACGCGACGCCGGATTGCTCGGGCGTGCCCGTGGCCACCGGCAGCGCTGCTGAACTCGAAGCGGGTGGCATCCCGGTGACGGTCGCTCCGGGTTCGACAACCACCTTCCACGCTACGGCCACCTACCTCAACGACACCTCTGGTTGCTCCACCGACAGCGTCACCTACCAGCAGGCGGCACCGGGAGGCGGCGGCGAAGGTGGCGGTGGAGGTCAGGCTGGTGGCGGCGGGAGCACCGGAGGTGGATCCGGATCGACCGGGACGCAGACCAAGACCCACGATGGCGGGATCGCCTACGTGACCCCAGAAGCACGGATCACCTTTGGCCCAAGCTTCAAGACAAAGAAGCGCAGGCCGGTCTTCCGTTTCGCGGACGCAACCGGGCAGCCTGGAACGACCTTCCTTTGCAAGCTCGACCGTCACGGTTGGCACTCGTGCGGTTCTCCCGTGCGCCTGCAGCGGCTCGGTGGCGGCAGGCACGCCTTCGAGGTGAAGGCGGTTAACGCGATCGGCGTCTGGGAGCCGCAGCCGACCAAGCGCAGCTTCAAGGTTGTGAGGGGATGAGACGGCTCCGCGCCAGGCTCGCCGCTCACCCATCGGAGGTGGGCTTCACGCTGATCGAGTTGCTGGTCGCCTCCGCGATGGGGGTGGTGCTGATCGGGGTGGCCGGGACCTTGGTGATCGGCGCCCTTCGTAGCCAGCCCGCGATCAGCCAGCAGGCGGCGGATGTGCAGACCGCGCGCTGGGTGATGGAGCGCATGACGCGGGAGCTTCGCAATGGCATCGTGGTCGCATCCGGGAAAGCGAGCGCCTCTTCGGTTTCCTTCGAAACCTACGTGCGCCACACGACCTGCGGCGGCACGGGGACGCTGCCCGCCGCCTCGCCGGCGATCAAATGCGAGGTGACCTACAGTTGCTCCGGCACGTCCTGCACGCGCCTCGAGGCGGCGCCTGGTGTCTACACGGGCACGCCGACCACGATCTTCTCCGGTCTTGACAACTCCTCGGCGGTCTTCAGCTACTCACCGAACAGCACCAGCGCAACTTACGTCGGCGTCACCATCCGCATCCCGGCGCCCAGCGGGGACGCCGCAGGGATCACGGTGTCGGATGGAGCCAGCCTGCGCAACGCGACCCTCAGCAACTGAGATGAGAGAGGCGACTGCAAGACAGAGCGGCTTCACCATCGTCGAGGTGGTCGTTGCGGCTCTGGTGTTGGTGAGCGGAGTGTTGGCGACCTTCGGGGTGCTGAGCGCTGCGATAATCAACACGCAGCGGACGCAGGCCACCCAGGTGGCACTCAATCGCGCCCAGCAGGAGATGGAGGTGCTGCGCAGCCTCTCCAACGAAGAACTGGCTCTGACCGCAACCCCCGCCCACTCTAGCGACCCTCTCGACCCGAATTACCGGGTATCCGGCAGCGAGTTCGCGCTGACCAGAACGCCCCCCGGCAACTACAAGCAGCTCGTTGTCAACGGCGGTGAACTCTATGGCGGCGGATTCGTCAGCGGCGGCAAAGTGAACCCCGGCCCGACCCACTTCACAAGCGGAGATGTGACCGGCGAGATCTACCGCTATGTGGTCTGGCGCAACGACTCCAACTGCACGGAAGCAATCTGTCCAGGAACGCAGGACTTCAAGCAGATCGTCGTCGCGGTCAAGCTCGACACGCCCTCAAACCAGTCAGGGGAGAGGGGCTACGTCGAAGTGCAGTCCGACTTCATCAACCCGACCGACAGCTCGCTCAACGATCCCATCCCGGGCTCCGAAGGTGTCGTAACGGCGCAGCAGTTCTTCCCCTCGGACACCTCCTGCGCCAGCAGTGGCACAACCGAACGGCAGGCAATAGTCACCGACCACGCCCTCCACAACACGCTCGGGACCTGCGCGAGCGGCACGCATACCGGTTCGACCCTGGGCGCGCCGGACGCGCTCCTGCGCGGCGCTCCTCCGGATCCGGCTCCCGAAGACCCCTCCAACCCGGCCCTCTACGACTACTCAAACGACTATTCGACCCCGCCCACCCCCGAAACGTCGAAGGGCATCCAGCTGCGCCGCGACGACACCGGCGGCTGCCACTATGTGCCCACCGGGACCAGCGCACCGCAATGGCAGGTGCACCGCTGGGTCACCGACCCGATGCCCACAGAATTCAAGATGAGCGAAAAGGTGACGCTGGACATCTACACGCGAACGCTGAGTGATGCTTCCTACAAGGGGAAGGTCTGTGTGTACCTCTTCGACCGCCACGAAACCGGCTCGCCACCGGTGGCGACCGACACGATGCTGATCAACAAAGTGGACAGCCAGCCCTACTGGTCCCTCGGCGAATCGCCGAACTGGTGGCGCTCGGAATGGCACGAGCTGCGCCTGACGATGGCTTTCAACGGCCCGCAGAAAATCGCAGCGGGAGACCGGCTCGGGCTGGCGCTCAGCGTCGAACGAAGCGGCACCGGACAGGACGCCCTGGCGTTCCTCTACGACCATCCCAACTACAGAAGCCGGATTGAGGTCGAAACCACCACACCGCTGAGCGGGGAATAGCGTGGCGGCGGCAGCGGCGCTCGCCTTCATATGGGGGCTGGCGATGGGCAGCTTCGTAACGGTGATCGCGCACCGGGTGCCACGCGGCGAGTCGATTGTCAAGCCGCGCTCTCGTTGCACCGCCTGCGGGGCGCAGATCGCCGCCTATGACAACGTGCCGGTGGTCTCCTGGGTGCTGCTGCGCGGCCGGGCCCGTTGCTGCGGGGAGCCAATCTCGGCCCGGTATCCGCTCACCGAGCTTGGGCTCGCGGCGCTCTATGCCGCCACAATGCTCGTCCTCTGGGACGATCCGGCGGAGGTTGCGCTCGGCCTCGTCTTCGTGACCATGCTGGTGGCGATCACGCTTACAGACCTCGAGCGGCGGATCATTCCCAACAAGATCCTGGTTGCCGGAGCTGTGCTCGGGGTGGCGATCGCTGCAGCAGCCGACCCCAGCAGCCTGCCGGAGCGGGCGATCGCTGCCGCTGCCGCCGGCGGCCTCCTCTTCGTTGCTGCCCTCGCCTATCCACGCGGGATGGGGCTGGGGGACGTGAAGCTGGCAGCGACGATGGGGCTCTTCCTCGGGCGCAACGTCGCTCCGGCGATCCTCGTCGCGCTGCTTGCCGGCTCCGTGGTTGGGCTGGCGATGATCGCCAGGGAAGGGGCGGCGGCGCGCAAGCGGGCGATCCCGTTTGGGCCCTTCCTCGCGCTGGGCGGAATGGTCGGACTGCTGGCCGGCGACCAGCTCGTCAGTTGGTATCTGGGCACCTTCTGAGCCGGTTTCCGGGCATGCTGTGCCGGGCGAGGGATCAGACAGGCGTCCAGTTCTTCGAAAAATGATTAGTTGCAGCACGAAAGGTCTGCGGCCTTTTTGTCGATGCAGGGTGGGCGTGTTGCAACTGACTAGGAAGAAGAAGACGGGAGCCGTAGTCGGTCTCGATATCGAGGCCGGCAGCATTGCCGCTGCCGAGCTGCGAGTGAACGGCTCGGTGGAAGTGGCCGGCGCCGGCATCGAGCCGCTGGTCTCGGGAGCCTTCCGCGAGGGCGAGGTGTCCGATCCGGACGCGATTGCCGAGGCGCTGAAGTCGCTCTTCTCTAGATACCAGCTCTCGAAGCAGGTGCGCTTGGGTGTGGGCAACCAGCGGGTCATCGTTCGCACGGTGCGGCTGCCCGCGATCGAGGACCCCAAGGAGATGGACGCGGCGATCCGCTTTCAGGCGCAGGAGCAGATCCCGATGCCGCTCGACCAAGCGGTGCTCGAGTACCAGGTCGTCGGTGGCGTCCCCGCCGAGGAGGGCTCGGTGCCGAAGGTCGACGTCGTGGTGATCGCGGCCCGCCGGGAGATGGTTTCGTCCTTCGTAGAGCCGCTCCGCCGGGCCGGCCTGGAGCCGGTCGGCGTCGATCTCTCCGCCTTCGGGATGATCCGGGCGCTGGCCGCAATCGGGGCTGCGCCGGTGGCCGCCGCCATGGACGGTGAGGACGCGTCGGCGCAGGGGCTCTCGCGCCCCCAGGATGCGGTCCTCTACTGCAATGTCGGGGACGTCATGAACCTCGCCGTGGCACGTGGCCGAGCCTGTCTCTTCACCCGTGTGTCGGCGGCGGGGATGGAGCAGATCAGCGGACGTCTCACAAGCGAGCGGTCGCTCAGCGCCGAGCACGCCACGCAGTGGCTCACGCATGTTGGTCTGGAGTCGCCGCTTACCGAGGTCGAAGGCGACGCCGAGACGGTCGCGGCGGCTCGGCGGGTGCTGGAGGAGGGAGTGACCGGGCTCGTCGACGAGCTGCGGCTCTCGCTCGACTATTACGCGGCCCAGGAGAGTGCGATCCCCGTCTCCAGCGTCGTTCTCGCTGGGCCCGGGAGCGCGATCGCCGGCCTTGCCCGGCGGATGCAGGAGGGCCTTGGCCTACCGATCTCCGTGGCTCGTCCGGCGGCCCTCACCGGCTACGACGATGGAACGGCTGCGCGACTCACTCTGGCCTACGGACTGGCGCTGGAGAGCTGAGATGCGTCCCGTCAACCTAATTCCCCCCGAGGAGCGTCGCGGCGAGCACGGACCGACCCGGACCGGCGCAATCCCCTACGTGGTGGTTGGCGCGCTCGTCGCCGTCCTGGTCGGCGTGACCGCGCTGGTTCTGACCGGCAACCAGATCTCCGACCGCAAGAGCGAAGTGACCCAGCTCGAACGCGAAGACGCCGTCGCGAGCGCCCGCGTCGAACGCCTCGCGGCCTACACGCAGTTCCAGACCCTCCATGAACAGCGGGTCGCAACCGTCACCAGCCTTGCGGACAGCCGCTTCGATTGGGAACGCGTAATGCGCGAACTGTCGCTGGTCCTTCCCAGCAATGTGTGGCTGACCAGCCTTGACGCCTCGGCCTCGGCCGGTGCGGAAGGCGGCGCTTCGGCCGAAGGCGGCGGAAGCTTGACGGCCTCCATCGCGGGCCCGTCGCTGACGATCAGCGGTTGCGCGACCGGCCACGAGGCCGTTGCCGGTTTCGTCACCGCGCTGGAAGACATCGACGGAGTGACGCGGGTGGGTGTCGAATCGTCCGAAGTGACGGGACAGGGAGAAGGGGCGGCTGGCGGCTCCTCGGAAGGCTGCGGCACCCGGGCCTCCAACGCGCAATTCAACCTCGCCGTCGCCTTCGACGCGGCGCCGGTGCCGACGACCTCCACGGAAGCAGGCGTGCCGACCCCGGCCGAACAGGCGGAAACCTCCGCCGCCGAAACCTCGGAAGGCCACTGAGATGAAGTTCGAGATGAAATCGACGAACGGCCTCATCGTGGCGATGCTCGCTGTCGCGGCGCTTGCCGTCGCGTTCTGGGTCCTTGCGCTCGGGCCGAAGCGCGACGAAGCGAAGAAGCTCGGCACCCAGGTGAGCGAACTGAAGGCGTCCCTCAGCCAGCACCGTGCCGAAGCAGCGCAGGCGGAAGCAGCGCGGCAGCAGTTCCCGGTCAATTACCGGCAGCTGATCGTGCTCGGCAAGGCGGTTCCCGCCGACGACGAAACTCCGTCGCTGCTGGTTCAGCTCGACCAGATCGCCAAACGGACAGGAGTCGAATTCAACGATTTCACGCTTGAAGCGGCGAGCGGCGAAACCCCGCCGCCACCGGCTCCCACTCCCGAAACCTCCAGCGCCACGCCAACGTCGAACCCTGCTTCGCCAACCGAGGTGGCTGCGTCAACGCTGCCCCTGGGAGCGGCGGTTGGCCCAGCCGGCCTTTACGTGATGCCCTACACGCTCACCTTCAATGGCGACTTCTTTCATATCGCCGACTTCATCAAGGGGCTGGACTCGATGGTGAAGTCGAAGAACGAACAGGTCTCTGTCGACGGTCGCCTGCTCACGATCAACGGCTTCTCGCTGGCGGCTGGCCCGAATGGCTTCCCATCCCTCCAGGCCACATTCTCAGTCACCACGTACCTCACCCCGCCGAACCAAGGTGTCACCGCGGGCGCTACGCCAACCTCCCCGGCACCTGCCACGGCGACGCCGGCCTCGACGACCACCGGAGGCACGCCATGAAGTGGCTCAGGCCGGAGCTCAAGTTTCCCAAGCTGACGAAGTCCGACGTGAAGGTTCCACGCTTCCTGGCCGATCTCTACTGGGATCTCTGGGACCGTCGCCTCATCCCGTTCGTTGCGCTGGTAATCGTGGCGATCGTCGCGGTGCCGTTCCTCTTGGGCGGTGGTTCGAAGGAAGCACCGCCGCCCGCCGCGACGCCCGGCACCGTCGCCGCGTTGGCCGGGGAAGGCGCGCCGCCCACTCTCACCGTCGTGCAGGCCGAGCCCGGTTTGCGCGACTACCGCAAGCGCTTCGGACGGCGCAGCCCAACCGATCCGTTCAAGCCGCATTTCGTCGCGCCGCCCCCGACCAGTGGGGGCGCGCAGACGAATACGTCGACGAGCTTTACGGCGACGACAACGACGACCGCGACCCAGACCGCGAGCTCGGCCCCCACCAATTCGGCGACGACCAACCCCGCGACCAGCACGCCGGAACCTGCTCCCACCAGCCCCTCGTCGGGCGGTGGAGAAACTGGCGGGTCCGCCGGTGGCGCGCCGTCCAACAGCGGCGGTGGCGAAGCCAAGCTGCCGGTTGCGTTCTTCTCCTTTGCGATCGACGTCAAGATCACCCGCGTGGAACCCGAAGGCAGCGATTCCAAGAAGGCCCCGGAACCGAGCGTCAAGCACGGGGTGTTGCCGCTGACGGCACTGCCGGGTGAGAAGGCGCCAGTGGTGACCTACATGGGGCTCTCCAAGAAGGGCAAGCCGCTGCTGCTGGTTTCCACCGACGTGCACTCGGTCTTCGGTGAAACCAAGTGCCTCGAGGGGGACGAAGTCTGCCAGCTGATCGAAGTCGAACCTGGCTTCCCGGTCACCTTCGTCTTTGGCGCCAACGAAGTGCGCTACAGGATCAACGTCCTGAAGGTCGAACCGGTCGTCACCGGGCATAACTAAGCGGGTTTGCGGAGCGGGTTCGCGCTTCCTGCCCGTTATTGTCAGGCGCTGAAGGACGCCTGGACTGGGTCAAAACTTCAGTAAGTGAAGCCATGGCGCTACACTGAGTGAAGCGAGGCAAACGGTCTACCAGCCTCGTTTTTCCAATGAGTGCCGAGAGTAACGCTCAATGTCCGGTGTGCCGCACGGCCAACATCGTGTGTGGCAAATGGACGCTCCTGGTGCTTCGCGACCTCGCTGAGGGCAGCAGTCGCTTCTGCGAGCTGGAGCGCTCGCTCGAGGGGATCAGTCCGCGCACCCTCTCCCTGCGGCTGCGCGGTCTCGAAGAAGAGGGCATCGTCGTTCGCCGCACCTTCCCCGAGGTGCCACCGCGCGTCGAGTACGCGCTGACCGAGAAGGGCAGAGCCCTCGTGCCGCTGATCGACGACCTGCGCCGTTACGGCATGCGCTGGCTGATGACCGACGAGAACGAGCCGGTTACCGCCGACGCGGCCCCCGCAGCGGTCTAACCCCCGATCCCCACGGGCCGTCGCCTGCGTCCCCGGTCCGCAAACCCACGGCGCGTCACCCGATGATGCAAGGCGTCGTGCAGGCGCAGGAGCGACGAGGCGTGGGCGGAAGCGTGGAGCGTGCCCGACCTTCCGCTCAGCGACGCCCTCAAGCGGCTTGCCGCTGACGCGGCGACGCGCTTCACCACGCTGGTCGCGAGTGGCGACCAGATTCCCTTCGACGTTGCCGCGCAGGCCGGCCCCGACGCCCTCTTTCACAGCTACCAGCCCCTGACCGGGCACTACGTGCGCGCCCGTGAGGCGGAGTTGCGCACGCTTCCGACCTTCGCCGAGGCATGCGAGGCGATTGAGGCCGCCGGTGTGGCGCCGCTCTATCTGGAGCAGCGGGCGGAGCCTGTGCCGGTTGAGCCAGCCGAACAGGCCGCGCGGATGCTGACGGTCTTCCTCGCCTCCCTCTGGGACGGCTGCACCGAGTTCTCGCTGGATCGAACGCGGCTGGATCGCGCCCTCGCGGTGCTCGATGCCGAGGTTCGCAGCCCGGATGAGGCTGACGTCCTGCTCGCGCCGATCGTCGGTCTGCAGATGCCGCTGGCGCGGCTGCAGCTGCCGAGTAGCGTGGCCATCGTCCGCGCCGGCACGATCGACGCGCCCGTCGAGGCAATGAGCAGCGAGGGGATGGGCCGTGCGGCATGGGAGCCTCAGTTCTTCGCCGTTGCCGAGCTCGGTGAGGACAGCGACAGCGCCGACGCCGCAATCCGGCAGCTGCAAGAGCTGATCAGCGTGATGCGACTCTTCAAGGCCGGCGCGGTCGGACTCGGTCCCTACGCCTTCGCTCCGACGGGAGAGGGCCAATGGCGTCGCCTGACGACAGGCGCCGCGCCGACCCGCCCCGGTGGTTACCGGCTGAGCAAGGAAGAGGCGACGGAGCTCGCCGAGCTGGCAACCTCGCTGGAGGCTCTGCCCGACCCGCGTGGCGGGCTCGCCTGGGCTGTCAATCGCTTCGAACTTGGCTGCGAGCGCGGCAGCGCACTCGAGGGCCTCAGCGACCACCTGCTCTGCCTGCGGGCGCTGCTGGAAGGGGAGGGCCCGGTTGGCGCCTCGCTTCCGATGCGCGCCGCCGCGCTGATTGCCGGCGAGTCATGCGATCGAACCGCGGCGCAGGAGCGCATCGAGCGGGCCCTGGATCTCGAGCACAGGCTGATGACGGGAAGGCCGGTCGATGGATCGGCGGCCCTCGCGATGTGGTTAGAGGAGAGCGTGCGCGGGATGGTCCGCGATGCGGCTCTTGGCGACCTGGGAACAGACCTTGGAGTGGCGGCCGACGAAACGCTCATCGCGAACGGTCTTGAAGCGGGCGACGCGGCGATTGTCGGTACAGCTTCAGAGTGGGAGATACCCGAGACGGGAGAGGTGGAGGTCACCGTGGCAGACGAGAACTACGAGCATGAGACGCAGGAGACGCGCATCCTCGAGCCGATTCCGGACGAGGGTGAGATTCGGATCACCGCGACGAACTGGCTGGACGAGGTCGAGGCCGGTCGGCACACGCTGGAGTGGCCCGCCGGGGACGGCGAGGTCGAGCGGCGTGAGCGGTTCGACGCTCTGCGTGAGGAGGCCGCCGCGCCGCGGGTGCGAATCGACACGCCGCGTGTCCGGCACCTCTTCCCGGTGCCCGAGGACGCGGACTGGGAGGTCCGCGAGCTCAAGTACGACCACTACAACCGCCGCGCCAGCTAACCCCTCAGCGCCGGCGGGCCGATTCCGTCCCTGTGGGGCGTAACGATTTCTTGTTGAGCCGCGGAGCTGCTGCGTCTCGCGAAGCGAGGGCAATCAGTCGAGATCGAACGCGGCCACGATCGCTTCGCTGAGAGCCGGCTCTTGGCTGTCGAGCAGGAGGCCGATCTGCTCTCCCACGGCATCGGTGGGAATGGTGGTGATGCTGTCGCAACTGACGACCGAGGGCTCCGTGAGGCCGTTCGTCGCATCGACGCTTACCTCGCTGGAGAGCCCACGGATGGTTGTGGTGATCGGCGCGACGGTCACCGTCCTGAGATGCGGCCGTACAAGCTCACGCGTGAGGATCAACACAGGCCGCGCCTTGTCGAGCTGCGCGATGTGGATGGCCCGCATCAGGCCGGGTCACGCGGCAGGCCCGCCGCGTACTCGGCGAGCCCTGCGAGCTCTGGGTCCGGACCGGTGCGCGCGAGGATCCGGGCATCGCGTTCTGCGAGGTTACGCCGACGCTCGCGCTTGAGCGCCCGGGTTACGACAGCTGCCCGGCTGCGCTCGGCGCCGGAGTCGACGATCTCGTCAACGAAGTCGACAAGCTCCTCTGGAAGCCGAACGGCGATCTGCTTGCTCATCCCAAAATGGTAGCAAAACGGTAGCAAGCATCCCCGCTCGCCTCTCGCGTGAAACGACGCGAGCGCTCGGCGGCGCCCACATGCCACGCGCTTTCGGCCCATCGATTGGGCTGGGCCGGTTGTTAGGAGCGGCCGGCGGCGATTGCTTTGCGCTCGGCGGCGCTGGCGAAGAGATAGCGGTTGATCTCGGCCAGGCCGGCGAGATCGTGGACGTCCTCGTCGAGGTGCGGGACGCGGACCACGGCCTGCGTTCGCAGCTCTCCGGCAAGGTGTTCGATGTTGCGGGCATCGCGCTCGGCCAGTGCCTGGTAGTCGGCGAAATTCTCGGCGACGCGCCGTGCCAGGTCCTCATCCCCAAGCCGCTCGACCAGTGTGGCCGGAAGGTCAATGCCATCACCGCGCAACCGCTCGGCCGGGTAGTGGACCTTGTTGACGATGACGCCGCCGAAGGGCAGCTTCGCCTCGGTCAGCTTGCGGTGGAAGTAAACGGCCTCGTCGATCGGCTCGCCCTGCGGGCCGCAGACGACGAGGAAGCAGGTGCGGGAGTCGGCGAGCAGGCGGTTGACGCGTTTGGCGCGGGCCTGGAAGCCGTCGACCATGCCGCTGAAGGCGTTGAAGAACTCCGCCAGGTCGGCAATGAGGTCGAAGCCGACGATTCGCTTGAAGACGCTGAGGGCCATGGAGGCGCCACGGCCGGCGACCCGCGCGGCGAGCCCGGTTGGCCGCATAAATACGCGCAGCGAGCGACCTTCGATGAACTGGGTGAGGCGGCGCGGCGCGTCCAGGAAGTCCAGGGCGTTGCGGGTCGGCGGCGTGTCGAGGACGAGGAGATCGAAATCTCCCTCGGTGTGGAGCTCGAAGAGCTTCTCCATCGCCATGTACTCCTGGGAGCCGGCCAGAGCTTTGGAGATCTGCTGGTAGATGCGATTGTTGAGCACCCGTTCGCGGGACTCCTCGTCGGGCGCCTGGCGGGCGACGAGCTCGTCGAACGTGGCCTTCGCGTCGAGCATCATCGCCCAGAGCTCGCCCTTCATCTCCACCCCCTGCTGTTCGAACAGCTTCGGGTCGACGCGCTTCGCCTCGTTGCCAAGCTCGCGCAGCCCCAGCGAGTCGGCGAGCCGCTTGGCGGGGTCGATTGTCAGCACGCAGACCCTGAGGCCCTTCGCGGCCATCCCGGCGGCGATCGCCGCGGAGGTCGTCGTCTTGCCGACGCCGCCCGATCCGGCGCAGATGCAGATCTCCTTGCCCTCGAGGATCTCGTCGACGGCCGGCATCAGTGGAACCTCGCTTCGATGGGCGGCATCAGCGGGCCTCTTCCGTAACCGTCATCAGTTCAGCCTCCTGGCGAGCCGGCGCGCGGCCTCGACTCCGAGTTCGGGCTCGAAGAGGAACGGAAGGGTCTTGACCGGCGCCTCGACCCGGCGGCGCAGGCGGGAGAGCTGGGCGCGCTGGGAGCGTGCCCGGCTTTGCTCGGAGAGCGCAGCGCGCGCCGCCGCGCGTACGAGGCCGTTCTGCGCCTCGGCGAGGTCGGACAGGCGCTCGGCCTCCTCCTTCGAGAAGCGCTCTGGGTAGAGCCCATTCATATAGACGCGATCGACGGCGACGCCCACCTCGGAGCGGAGATCATGCTCCAGCGCGGCGGACTCGTTGACCGGCATCTCTTCGGGCATCGCGACGATCACCACCCCTGTGTGGTCGTGATCGGTGATGAAGCGGTCGAGCGTCTGCGCCTGCCCGTGGATCGGGCCAACGCGGGCGATGGCCGCAAAGGTGCGGGGTGTCTGCAGGAAGCCGATGCCATGCCCGGTGGCCGGTGCGTCAACGATCACCAGGTCGTATTTGCGGCCCCGCTTCACCTTGCGGTCGAGCTGGGCGAGCTCCCAGATCTTGCCGATCGTGACCAGCTCCTTTAGCCCCGGAGTCGCGGCGGCGAGGTAGTTGAAGATGCGGCTGCGGAAGAGCAGGTCGCGCATCGCGCGGACCTTGAGCTGGAGCAGGACGTACTCGCGCATCGACTCGTCGGGGTCGATCGAGATCGCCCAGAGGTTGTCGGCCATCTCGACCTCGTGGAAGCCGACCTCGGCGTGGTCGAAGACCCGCGAAGCGTTTTCCTGGGAGGCCACCTCGCACACGATCGTCCGCTTTCCTTCGGCGGCAGCGCGTAGCCCGAGGGCGACGGCGACCGTGGTCTTGCCGACTCCTCCCTTGCCGGTCACGAAGACCAACCGCTTGTCCAGGAAATCAGGAATCGGGCAATTCCTAGCAATTTCCGGCCGCGGCAGGAAAACCCAGGGCTCATGCGAATACCCGCGCAATGGGATTCTTAAGCCGTAAGACCAAGCCCGCCACCCCAGTTGCGGTCCAAGAGCCGCACCCGATCGTCGAGGAGCTCGCGCGGATGGAAGAAGCCGTGCCTGAGCGGCCGGCGCCCGCAGTGGATGCGACGGCCGCGGATGCAGTAACCGGCTCGACCGCGGGTCCTGTCATGGGGCAGGACACCTCGTCCTCGCAGGCTGCGGGCGAGGAGCCCAGCCCCACGCCACCCGCGGACAAAGCGCCTGCCGATAGCCCGGCACAGGCACCGGCAGCGGCTAAGACTGAGAAGGACAGTGCCCCGCAGGCGGCCGCGGCTGCGGTGGGAAGCAGCAATGGCTCCGGCACGGTTGCCGTCGATGAGCCGGAGCGGATGAAGGCGAAGGACTTGATTGCGCCGTCTCGGCATGAGACGGCCGCTGAGGAGCCTGAGGCGGAGGTTGCGACGAAGCATGCCGAGGTGATCGCGTTCGCCAACCAGAAGGGCGGGGTGGCGAAGACGACGACGACCCTCAACCTGGCCGTTGCCTTCTCCGAGACCGGTCATCGCGTGCTCTGCATCGATCTCGATCCACAGGGCAACCTGACCATGAGTCAGGGAATCGATCCGGACAAGGTCGAGAAGAGCCTTTACGACGTGCTGGTCAACGACATGCCGATCAGCGAGATCATCCAGCACCGCGAGATCGATATCGCCGTGTCCTCAATCGATCTGGCGGGAGCCGAGATCGCGATGAGCACGAAGATCGGCCGCGAGCGCTCGCTCGAGAAGGCGCTGAAAGAGGTCTCCGGCGACTACGACTTCATATGCATCGACACGCCGCCCAGCCTCGGGCTGCTGACGATCAACGCGCTCACAGCCGCCAGCAAGGTGATCGTCCCCGTCCAGTGCGAGTATCTGTCGATGCGCGGGCTGGTCCAGCTCCAGAACACGCTGAAGATGATCCAGGAGAACCTCAACCCGGACGTCAAGATCGAGGGCATCCTGCCGA
>JBAVGD010000081.1:0-2103 GCA_049684635.1 Solirubrobacterales bacterium
GAAAAGATCCACAAAGGGGTTTACGGCTATCGAACCAAGGTAGAGATCCCCAAGATCGCCGGTGGCTACGGCCACCCGATCTCGGGCTCGGCGCATGTCGCCCGCGAATGGACCTACAAGGGCAAGAAGCACAGCTACGTCAGCGCGCGATGTGAAACCGGCCACGTCCAGGCGCGCGGCGAATTCAACTTCAAAGACGCCGCCAAAACCTCCTTGTATGCGACCTTCTTCCTGCCCTGTCAGGTGCGGAAGTAGCGCAATCCCCCGCGCGGCGCTACTTTCGCTGGTTGCCTCCTGTTCTTGGAAGAGATGAATCGGCCCAAGCTGTTGACGATCGTGGTTTTCCTCGCCGCCTGCGCAAGCGTCGTGGCGACGGTGGCGAGCAGCGCAATCGCCGCCCGGGTTCGATACGGGACGCTCGTCGTCACCTCGGATGGCGGTTTCCGCCCCAACGCGCTGCCGCGGCAGACGTATGCGCCAATCGACTTCTGGGGCTACGCCAACATCCGCACCACCACCGGCTCACCGCCGCCGGCGCTGAAAAGTGCCGTGGTCGAGTTCGACCGCGACGGCAAGCTGACGACCGCCGGGCTTTCGATCTGCCAGCCGGGCTCGATCGAAAACGCCACCCCGCCGCAGGCGAGGCAACGCTGCCAGGCGGCGATCGTCGGCACCGGGCATATCACCGCCAAGGTGACGCTTCCGGGGTCGGCACCGGTCAGCGTGCGCTCGCCGCTGACCCTCTTCAACGGCCCGCGCCAGGGCGGCAACCCGACCGTCCTCGCCCATGCCCAGTCGAGCTTCCCGGCGACCGAAACCTACGTCGTCGTGGCGCCGATCGAAGCTGTCCACGGCGCCTACAGCTACCGCCTCACCTTCGACGTCCCGCAAATAGCCGGCGGCTACGGAACCCTGACCCACGCTGACCTCAGGGTCGGCAAGCGCTACCGCTCGGGCGGGGTCGATCGCAGCTACACGTCAGCACGCTGTTCCGACCGCATCCTGAAGACCCACGGCCGCTTCACCTTCACCGAAGGGATCGTCATCAGCGGCGACGTCTTCCGTGTCTGCAACCCCCTCGGCTGACCCGCCGGCGACCACCGTCGAGACCGCGGCGGCTTCCTATACTTGCCGGGTCCGGGCCGTTAGCTCAGTTGGTAGAGCAGGAGACTCTTAATCTCAAGGTCGTAGGTTCGATCCCTACACGGCCCATCTGAAGTCGTGCTCGCTGCCTCGTCTGGCCGCGTTGCGGCGGCGGGCAGTTCCTGAGCTATGGCGTGGGAGCAAGGTTGCTGAAGGGATTGCTGCTGAGCGCTTGCTTGCTCCTTTCGCTTTCCAGCTTGGCGTAGCGGCGGAGTTCTTTCTGAAGCTTCTTCGCGCGTTTACGGTAATCGGCGAGCTGCGTTTCGATGTTCTTGGCTTCGGCCTTGGAGGGAGCCTTCGCTTCCGCCTCCTTCGTGGCCTGGTCACCACCGTTGAAGTCGGCGTCGAAGTACTCGTAAATCGCGAGCGTCGTCAGCGAGCCCACGCTTGGACGCTGGCTGGCAACGATCCGCTGCGCCCTTGCCGCTTCGGCAATGTGGGTTTCGATGTCATAGATGCCGACGAAGCTTGCTTCCGCCAGCCGGAAGGACGTCCCGGCAACCAGCTGCGCAAGCGAGACGCTTGGTTCGCTGCCTGCCCGCTTGCGATAGCGCTTCCAGTCCGCCAGGCCTTCTTCGTACGCGGCTCGAGCTTCCGGCGTGACCGTTTCTTCGCCTGTTTCCGGGTTGACTTCGACAAGCGCCCTGCCCACGCTGAGCCGGGTGCGGGTCAGAGCGAGCAGGAGGTTCTCGTCTTCAGGATTCTTCGCCAGCCGGCGTTCGATGCGTTCCGCCTGTTCTTCGAGCACGGTGGCGGTGTTTCTCGTGCTGCTGCCGCCGATCAACCCGGTGATGTTGACCGGACCGACAACCAGGAAGAGGCTGGCCCCCATCAAGATGGCGAGGATCGCGTAGACCACGCGGATCACGTGTCTGCGCTTCCCGCGGGTGTCGAACAGCATTCGCCGTTGCCCACTCTTTGCCATCAGTCGGTCACCGCTCCTGCGTCGAGGGTTTGGTC
>JBAVGD010000082.1:0-2613 GCA_049684635.1 Solirubrobacterales bacterium
CAGAGCTATCACCACGACGAGGTGATCACCGCGGCGCGGGTGATCCCCGGCAGCTTCTCGCACATGCTCGGTGCGGTGAAGTCGAGTGAGTCCAACCCGCCCCTCTATTACGTCCTCGCTTGGGCCTGGGCAAAGCTCTTCGGAACCGGCGAGATCGGGCTGCGCTCGCTGTCGGCGCTGTTCGGAGTCGCCACCATCCCGGTCTCGTACCTGATCGGTCGCGAGCTGGCGAGCAAGCGCGCCGGCCTGATCACCGCCGCGATTGTGGCTGTAAACCCGATGCTGATCTGGTACTCGCAGGAGGCGCGTTCATATGCGCTGCTCGTCTTCTTCGGGGCGCTTGCGCTGCTCTTCTTCGTGCGGGCGCTGCAAACCGGCTCCGCGCAGGACCTGGCGCTCTGGGCACTGGCCTCGGGGTTGGCGCTGTCGAGCCACTACTTCGCGGTCTTCGCGGTTGCGATCGAGGGGTCCTGGCTGCTCATCGCCCTGCGAGGGAGGTGGCGGGCCGTCCTGCCGCCGCTGGCCGGCGTTCTCGTTGTGGGTTTTGCTCTCCTGCCCCTGATCGCCGCCCAGGCAAATCCGACGCATATCGGCTGGATCGACCACAGCCTGCTCTCCACCCGCTTCTACGAGACCGGCGTCAGCTTTCTGGCCGGGGAGACCGGTCACGTGATCGCCGAGCCCCCTCGCGAGCGCTTCGCTGTCATTCCGGCCCTGTTGATTGCCGTCGCACTGCTGCTGGTCACGTTCGGCGGCGGCGCCCGGCAGAGGCGCGGGGCGGCATTGGGCCTCGTCATCGGCCTCGGCGCCGCCCTTCTTGCCGGCGCTGCGGCCCTGATCGGTAAGGACTATGTCGTCGAGCGCAACCTGCTGCCCGCGCTGGTCCCGCTCGCAACCGTCGCCGCCCTAGGGTTTTCCGCCGACCGGGCCCGGCGGGCCGGCCTCTTCTTTGCGGTCGCGCTGTGCACGTACTGGCTGGTCTTCGACATTCACGTTGCGCAAACGGCGAACCTCCAACGGCCCGACTTCCGCGATCTGAGCGTCAAGCTCGGGCAGCCGACGCGGCCGCGCGCGATCGTCACCTGGAAGCTTGCCGCCGATCCGATTCAGTTCTACCTCGCCGACGGTGCCGAACGTATCTACGGCGGCAGCGCACCGATTCGGGAAATCGACGTCATCAGCAAGCCGATCATCGCGCGACGGCCGCCTCGCCTGCCGCGGGCGTTTCATGCCACTGAGCAACTGAGATTGGAGCGCCTTACTCTTACGCGCTACGTGTCGAGGCGCCTTCGCGACATTCCGTTCCACCTGCTGCGCGATGCGCGGACCGGCTTCGGCCGCAATGCCGTCGTGGTCGATGGCCTGTCCTCGCAGGTTCGCCCCATCCCCGGAGAACCGCAGGCACTCCGGTGAGCGCGCTGGAGCTCGCCTACCGGATCGGCGCGGCGGCCCGCAGGCCGGCGAGCTGGGTTCAGCTGCTCAAGTTCGGGCTCGTCGGTGGTTCGGGTTACCTCATCAACCTTGTCGTTTTTGCCCTGCTCGCGGAAAATTTCGGCGTCCACCACACGATTGCCGCGGTGGGTGCCTTCTGCGTCGCGGTGACCAATAACTTCTTTCTGAACCGGTACTGGACCTTCGGTCCCGGCGAGGGTCACGCCGCCTTCCAGGCCGCACGCTTCTTCACGGTAAGTGTCGGAGCTCTGCTGATCAACCTGGCGGTCCTCGAGGCCCTCTTGGCTGGAACCTCCCTGGGTGAACTCGCGGCGCAGGCAATCGCGGTGGCGCTTGCGATGCCGTTCAACTTCCTCGGCAACAAGCTGTGGACCTTCGACTGACCCGTGACACACGGCGTGGGTCGTGTACCCTGCCATCGTGATCCGGCGTCAGCATGGCAAGCGCAGGGGAAGGTTCGCCAAGGCGGGCGGACTGCCCTCGCGACGCGGAGGTGGGGAGGGGCGATGAGCCTCTCGGCCGACCAGCGCACCCGTTCCTGCGCGACCGAGCTGGTCTGCCATGACTGCGGGCTTCGCCTCCCCCTTCTCGACACGACCTCCAAGTGCCTTGGCTGCGGCCAGGGCCTCGACATCGACTATGACTACGAGCTGGCCGCGACACGGCTCAGCGAGCTGCCGACCGAAGAGCGCCCGCGGAACATCTGGCGTTTCGAGGAGCTGTTGCCGATTGTCGATGCGCGGGCGAAGGCGCGGGTCGGCATCAACAGCGGCCGCACGCCGCTGATCCACGCCGATCGGCTTGGCGCCGAGCTTGGCCTGCGCAAGCTCTACCTGAAGGACGACAGCACCGCGCGTCCCAGCCTCTCCTACAAGGATCGGGTGGTCTCGATCGCAATCGCCCGGCTGCTGGAGCTCGGCAGGGACGAGGTCGGTTGTGTCTCGACCGGCAACGTTGGCACGGCCGTTGCGTCTCTTGCGGCGAAGGCGGGAATCGCCGCCTACGTCTTTTACCCAAGCAACCTGGAGCGCGGCAAGGCCCGTGCCTGCCGTGCCCTCGGTGCCGCTGTAATCCAGCTCGACGGCAATTACGACGAGGCCAATCGAGCCTGCCGCGAGTTCGCTCTGGCGAGTGGCATCCAGTTCGCGAACATCACCCTGC
>JBAVGD010000083.1:0-1753 GCA_049684635.1 Solirubrobacterales bacterium
GCGCGCGCCCGTACGCGCAGGCGCTGGCGGAGACGATCGACGACCTGTTGAGCCCGGAGCTGGCCGAGCGCTTCCCGCTGCTCCGGCAGCCGGACCCGCCGGCCAAGGGTGGCCCGCGACGGGCCGCCGTGCTGCTCGTCACGTCCAACCGCGGGCTCGCCGGGGCCTTCAACGCCAACCTGATCCGCGCCGCGATGCAGCGGGAGCGGGAGCTGGTGGCGCGGGGCCTCGAGGTGGATCTGCTCGCGGTCGGCAAGAAGGGGATCAACTACTTCAAGTTCGTCCGGCGGCCGGTGACGCTGGCGCGGCTCGACATCGGCGACCGTCCGCAGGCGCACCACGCCGCGGAGCTGGCGCAGCCGCTGATCGACCGGTTCGAGGCTGGAGAGCTGGCCTCGTTCGACATCGTCTACGCCCATTTCAAGTCGGCGCTGAGCACGCCGCCGGTGGTGGATCGCGTCCTGCCCATCGAGCCGAAAGGCGCGGAGCCACGGGCGCACGGGGGCGCGGCGGGGCAGGGCCGGTCCGCGAACTTCATCGTGAAGCCGGGCGCCGACGAGCTGGTGGGGGCCCTGCTGCCGCTGTACGTACGCAACATGGTCTTCCGTGCGCTGGTGGAGACGGCGGCCTCCGAGCACGGGGCCCGCCGGACGGCGATGAAGAACGCGACGGACAACGCCGGGGAGATGCTGGACCTGCTGCGCCGCACGTACAACCGGGCGCGGCAGGGGCAGATCACACAGGAGCTGGCGGAGATCGTGGGTGGAGCGGAAGCGCTGCAAGGCTAGGGGTTAGGGATTAGGGGCTAGGGATTAGGGGAGGCGCCACCAGGTCCCTAATCCCTAATCCCTAACCCCTCTTCGAGAGGGTCTCATGGCAGAGCACGCGAAGAACATCGGCAAAGTCGTCCAGGTCATCGGCCCCGTCATCGACGTCGAATTCGCGGCGGAGCACCTGCCGGAGCTGTACACGGCGCTCCGGGTGGATGCACCGGCGCCGGCGGGTGGCGAGCGGGTGCACCTCGTCGCCGAGGTGCAGCAGCACATCGGTCGCAACCAGGTGCGTGCGGTGGCGATGTCGTCCACCGACGGCCTGGTGCGCGGGATGGAGGCCGTGGATACCGGCGGCCCCATCTCGGTGCCGGTCGGGAAGCACGCGCTGGGCCGGATCCTCAACGTCCTCGGGGAGCCGGTGGATGGCGGCGATCCGATCCCGGCCGACGCGGAGCGGTGGCCGATCCACCGCGATGCGCCGAAGTTCACGGAGCTCGAGCCCAAGACCGAGGTCTTCGAGACCGGCATCAAGGTGATCGACCTGATCGCCCCGTTCGTCAAAGGCGGCAAGATCGGGCTGTTCGGCGGCGCCGGCGTGGGCAAGACCGTGATCATCCAGGAGCTGATCCACAACGTGGCGATGGGCCACGGCGGCCGCTCCGTCTTCTGCGGCGTGGGCGAGCGGACCCGCGAGGGGAACGACCTCTACCTCGAGATGAAGGGGTCGGGCGTGCTCCCGTCCTGCGCGCTGATCTACGGGCAGATGAACGAGCCGCCGGGCGCGCGGCTCCGGGTGGGGCTCTCCGGCCTCACGGTGGCGGAGTACTTCCGCGACGTCGAGGGCCAGGACGTCCTCGTGTTCATCGACAACATCTTCCGCTTCACCCAGGCTGGCTCGGAGGTCTCCGCGCTCCTCGGCCGGATGCCCTCCGCCGTGGGCTACCAGCCCAACCTGGCGACGGAGATGGCCGGCCTCCAGG
>JBAVGD010000084.1:0-9859 GCA_049684635.1 Solirubrobacterales bacterium
CGGCCGCCGGAAGGCGTGTCTTGAGCATGGCCACCGAGCCTAACGGAGCCGGCTCGCACCCCCGATGAGGTTCCGGAGCCCTGCAATCGCTGTTGCGTCTACGCCGTTACCGGCTCCTTCTCGGCCATCGCCTTCGCGGCGATTTCCGCGCCGTAGCCGAGGCGCTCGCTGTATTCGCGCGCCTGCATCCGGGAGATGACCATCCTCTGGATCTCCGCCGTGCCCTCGAACAGCTGGTAGATCTTCGCGTCGCGGAAGAACTTCTCCAGCGGGCACTCCGTGCTCCAGGCGTAGGGCCCGACCAGGTCCATCAGCGTCGTCGTTGCCCACATCGTCACGTCGCCTGCCTTGAGCTTCGACATCGAGCCCTGCCCGCCTCGCATCGGAACGCCGTTGCGTCCCATCCAGGCGGCCCGTTGAACCAGCAGGCGCGCTGCTTCGATCTCCGTCGCGACGTCGGCGAGCGTCTGCTGGATGCGCTGGATCTGCAGCATCGGGGTGCCGCCTTCGGACTGTCCATCCAGGTGCTCCAAGGTCCACTCGTAGCCGGCTTGCGCAATGCCAAGCGCCGAGGCACCGACCAGCGGCCGGGTGATCTCAAAGGTCGCAAGCGCGTCGGCGGAGCGTGATTTCTGCCCCGTGCGGCCCCGCTCCAGCTTGCGCTCCAGCTTCTCGTCGCCGCCGAGCAGGCAATCGCCCGGAATGCGGCAGTCCTCCAAGACCAGCTCGGAGGTATGTGAGGCGCGAATGCCGAGCTTTGACTCCTTTTTCCCCTGACTGAGGCCCGGGGTGCCCTTCGGAATGACGAACGAAGCCTGCCCACGGGTGCCCAGGGTCGGATCGACAGTGGCAACGACCACGTGGACGTCGGCTATGCCTCCGTTGGTGATGAAGACCTTGGTGCCGTTGAGCACCCACTCGTCGCCGTCGCGCTTGGCGGTCGTCTTCAAGCTCTTCACGTCGGAGCCGGCTTGCGGCTCGGTCACCGCGTATGCGCCCAGCTTGATCTCGTCGCCACTGCCGAAGCAGTCCGGCACCCAGCGAGCGATCTGCTCGGGGGTACCCGAGGAGGCGATGCCGGCCGCGGCGAGGCCGGAGCCCGAGATCGCGAGGGCAATGCCGGCGCAGCCCCAGTGGAACTCTTCGGCCGCGATCACCTGCATCTGGCCGTCGGTATCGCCGGCCGCCCGCTGGATCGCCTCGAGACCCTGCAGGCCCTGCTTGCGCGCCTCCTTGACGACCTCCCAGGGAAAGCTCTCATCTTCGTCGTGCTTGCGAGCCGCAGGGCGGATCACGTCGCGCGCAAATGTGCGGCAACGCTCTTTGAATTCCTGCTGCTCCTCGTTGAATGCGAAATCCATTCGGTCTCCTCTTCGGCATCGGGCAACTTGATTGACTGGTCAGTCAACCAGTCCTGAGAGATTAGCCGACCTGCCAGTCAGGACCGCGTGTGTAGCGTTCCGGTCATGCCTCGAGAACGAGCGATCAACGCCGAGGTTGACCTGCCGCCATCTTCACCGGCGCCTGCGCCGGCACCCGCGGAGACACCTTCCACCCCGGAGCGCGAGAAGGCGTCACCATCGTCCCGGCCGCTTTCGTCCCCGCCGTCCTCGTCTCCGGCCCCATCGGCGCGCCGTCCACTGGCACCGAAGCTCATCGCGGCGACGGTGGCCCTCGCCGTTGCCTTCATCGTTGCGGCGATAGTCGGCGGCTCGCACAGCAGTGCTCCGGCGCCGAGCGCGCCCGGTCCCGCCACCACGGACCAGGCCTCCCACGGCGGAACGCCGGTCACTCAAACCGCGACTGATCTCGGCTATCCGGCTTTCGCGACCAGCAACACGACCAGGGTCGGAAGCACAGACCCCGCGGCCAACGCCGCGGCGATCGCGCTTGCCACCTATCCGTCAACCGACCGGGCGCAGCGACCTGCCGCCGTCACCATCGTGCCCAGCGACCAGTGGCAGAGCGCGATCGCCGCCTCGGTGCTGACGGCCGTCCCGATCGGGTCTCCCCCTCACGCTCAGCCCGGAATATCGCCCGGGGGACCGACCGGCCCACCGCTCCTGATCTCCGACGCGGACGGCGTTCCGGACCCGACGGCGGCGGCCCTTTACGCCCTGCATCCCGAAGGCAATCGCAATACCCACGATGTCCAGGCGTTCGCGATCGGAGACGTCGCGGTCCCGTCCAGCCTGAAGGTGAGGCGGGTTGCGGGCGCTGGCCCCGCGGCCGTCGCGGCGGCAATCGCCGTTCTGCGGGAACGCCTGGCGGCCGCTCCTCCGAAGCACATCGTCGTTGCCTCGCTTCGCGACCCTGCCTTCGCGATGCCGGCAGCCGCCTGGGCAGCGCGCTCGGGAGACCCGATCCTCTTCGCGGGCCCCCACAACCTGCCGGCTGCGACCGCTCGCGTCCTCAAACTGCACCCAAGCACGCCCGTATACGTTCTGGGCCCCTCCTCGGCAATCTCCGCCGCCGTCGTACACCAGATCGCTGACATCGATGCCCACATGCGGCGGGTCTCAGGCAAGGATCCCGTCGCAAATGCGGTGGCGCTGGCGCGCTACGCCAACGGCGACTTCGGCTGGAATGTGAATGACCCCGGGCACGGCTTCGTCGTGGCCCGCTCCAGCTCCCCCCTCGATGCCGCCGCCGCGGCGCCACTCTCGGCCTCCGGGACATGGGGACCGCTGCTCCTCACCGACAGCGTCACTACTCTTCCGAATGCACTGCGCGGGTACTTACTCGACGTCAAGCCCGGCTACACAACCGACCCGACACGAGCTTTCTACAACCATGTCTGGCTGGTCGGAGACCAAGAGGAAATAGACGTGAGACAGCAAGCGGAAATCGACCAGCTGGCTGAGCTGGCAAAGATCGGAGGCGAACCATGAGCGAGGCCGAGACCCCTGAGCTTCTCTCGGAGCGGCACCAGGTGACGGCCGAGGACGTGCGAGCGCTGGTTGGCGCCGCCACACCGCACTTCGCGCTTCAGGTTCGCAACCGCGTGCGGCGTCTGATCGAGCCACTGGCGCCGGGCCATCCCGCTCGCGTCGAAGGCGAACGGCGAATCGCCGAGCTCGAAGAACTCGCGACCCACAGCGGCGAGTCGCGGCAGACCACCGGTGCCAGATGAAGAACCTGGCACCCGGGGTCTGGCGGCTGAAGGAATTTCCCAGACCGGTCATTAACGTCTACCTGGCCGAGAACGTCCTGATCGACGCCGGTAGAACATGGGACCGGCGACGAATCCTGGCTGAGATCGAGGACCGAGACGTTTCCCTGCTGGCGCTGACGCACGCCCACCCCGACCATCAGGGCTCTGCGAAGGCGGTTTGCGAAGCGCGGAATATCCCGCTCGCCTGCCACGAGGACGACGTCGACGCCACGGAGGGTCGCCGGCCCGTCGCCGCCTCGAATAGCCTGCGGGGAAGGGCCTTCGCGCGCCTCTGGGAGGGACCGTCGCACAAGGTGAGCCAGGTGCTTCGAGAAGGTGACGAGGTGGCTGGGTTCAAGGTGATCCACGCCCCCGGGCATGCCCCTGGTGAGGTGATCTTCTGGCGGGAGAGCGACCGGGTCGCTATCTGCGGCGACGTGGTCCGGAACATCACATACCTGACGCTTCGCACGAGCCTCGCCGAGCCGCCGGACGACCTCACCCCCGACCCGGCGGAGAATCGGCGCTCGATCCGAAAGCTCGCCGAGCTCAACCCGGCGCTGATCCTCCCCGGCCACGGTCCGGAGCTGACCGATATGGCCGCGTTCGAGCGCTTCGTCGAGGCGCTTCCCGGAACTTAGAGCACCCCCGCGGGTTACCAAGTTTCGCCTACTCGACAGGGACAGGACGGCTTTTCTCCGCCACAGCGGGTAGCCGTTTTCGCGCCCCGACTGGAAGGGAGTCCAGATGAGCACGCTCAAGGACAGACGCCCGTCGCCCGCGATGATCGTGGCGGTGGTGGCCCTGATCGTCGCCCTCGCCGGAACCGCCTACGCGGCGCAAACGATCAACGGCGGAGCGATCAAGAAGCAGACGATCGGCGGCGGCAAGCTGAAGCAGAAGACACTGACGGGATTCCAGATCAACACGAATAAGCTCGGCGTCGTACCGATGGCGGAGCGCGCCGTCCACACCTACTGGGCTGTCGTCAACAACCCCGGGAGCCCCGGAAACGCGACGCTCGCCCGGGCCAGCGACGCGAGCATCACCGCCATCGAGGGCGGCGGCGCCGTGACCGTCACCTTCCCGCAGAACGTGACGGGCTGCGCCAACGTCGCCGGTCGCAACAATGCCGGTACCTCGGTGCCCAACCCCGGCTACGCGCAGACGAACGCCTCGGCCGCCAATCCGAATGCGATCGAAGTCCACACCCGCGACAAAGCCGGCGTCAACGAAGACGCCGACTTCCACCTGATCCTCATTTGCCCTTAGAAGCTGTCCCGGCAGGGGAATCGCACCCCTGCGTAGTGACGTAGAGCCGGGGATCAAAATCCGGCACCGTTCGACGCAGGTCGGCGCGCCGAAAAGCGCGGCCGCCCGCGATTGACGCGGCGCGGCAGCTACCCTCGAGGCCGATGAGTGATTCCGAGCAAGGGTTCAAGGAGGGCGACAAGGTCTGGGTCCAGGACGGGGAAGGCAAGCGCCATCCTGGAATCTACGTCGGCGAAAACGAGGCCCCGTGTTGGTTCGGCGGCGGCCCCAGCGCCTACGTCGCCCACCCCGAGGCGCATCAGGCCGAGGTCGTCTCGATCTACCGCATCACTCCGCGCGACGAGTAGCGCCCGGGGGGATCCTGGCGATCCCCAGGTCGACCCGGGCACCGCGGAAGGGCACTCCCTCGGCGATCAGCAGCCGCCGTTGCCGATCGCCCTTGGCAAGCGATCCATCCGCGCGCACCACGCGCCACCAGGGCAGGTCGGGGTCGTCGCACTCGAAGAGCACCGCTCCGGCAAACCGTGGGGCGCCCGGGGACACGTCGCCATAGGTCCGCACGAACCCCTCTGGGATCTCACGCACCCGGGCGTGCACTTCAAGCCGGCGAGCTCCCGGATCGCTCAAATCAGATCGGGCCGAAGGCGTCGATTATCCGGCGCTGATACTCGCTCAGCTCCTCGGAGGAGATGAAATAGGTCGGCGGCGTGAGGAAGAGGCCGTCGGCTCGCTCGGCGGTTGCCTCGACCCTCGCCCGAACCTTGTCGAGCGGGCCGGCGGCACAGTAGGTATCGACCATCTCGTCGCTGATCGCGGCCGGCACGGCCGCCAGGTCACCGCGGCGGAAGGCGTCACCGGCTGCGACCGCGTGGTCGGCAAAGCCGTGCAGCTCCCAGAGGGGCATGTAGGTCTTGACCGTCGCGTAGAAAGAGATAGTGCGACGGGCCATGTCGATGGCCCTGCCCTCGTTGTCGTCGATCGCGCAGCAGATCGTCGGCAGGTAGTCGAAGTCCTTGCGCTCGCGTCCGGAGCGGCTCAGACCCGCCTCGAACGAGGAGACGACCACCTCGTCGATCCAGCGCAAGCTCTGAATCGGGTGACCGATCAGACCGTCGGCGACATCGCCTGCCATCCGGCACATCCCGCCCTGCACGCCCGCCGTATAGATCGGCACCGACTCGCGAGCGGCGGGATGGGGTCGCACCCAGCCCCTGATGTCGATGTCGTAGTAGGAGCCCTCGAAGCGAATCGGCTCTCCCGTCCCGGCCTGCCGCATGATCAGCCGGGTCGCCTCGATCGCCTCGCGCAGGTGCGGTGCCGGACGACCGTACTCGGCGTTGTGCCACGTTTCGTTGAGTCGCTTCACGCCCGAACCCAGGCCGAGCCGGAAGCGACCGCCGGACATCTCGTCGATGTCGAGGGCGGAGACCGCAAGGATGAACGGGCTGCGGGTGAAGGCCCAGGCGATCCCGGTCGCAATGCCGATCCGCTCGGTCCGCCCGGCGAGGTAAGCGGCCTGCGTAACCGAGGAGCGGAACAGCTCCGGCGCCCAGACGCACTCGATTCCGGCGGCCTCGGCCCGCCTTGCCTCTGCCTCGAGATCGGCGACGGTGGAGCCGATCGCCGCGATCGAGATGCGATCGAGAGCGCTCATTCCCGGCTATCCCTCAGACGGTGACGGGCTCGGACGCCTGCGATAGAACCGCCGCGGCCACCCGCTCGCGATGCCACCTGGCGTCACCGAATGTCGCGGCATTTGCCCTACCGCGCTTGAGGAAGAAGTGCAGATCGTGCTCCCACGTGAACCCGATCCCGCCGTGCACCTGGATCGAGGCGTCGGGGACGCGCCAGCCGGCATCGGAGGCGTAGGCCTTGGCCATCGAGGCGGCGAGCGACAGCGAATCCGGCTCGGCATCGGCGGCCCAGGCAGCTCCGTAGACGGCAGAGCGCGAGTTCTCGGTCTCCAGGAGCATCTGGGCGCAGCGATGAGAGACAGCCTGGTAGGAGCCGATGGGCCGGCCGAACTGCTGGCGGTCTTTGGCGTACTCGACCGCCATCTCCATCGCCCGTTGCGCGACACCGGTCGACTCGGCGGCGATCGCGACGCAGGCGCGCCAGAGCACCGGCAGGTACTCCTCCTGTCCACCGCTCAGGGTCCCGTCGGCCGGCACCCGAACGCCGTCGAAGCGTACGGAGTAGAGACGCCGGGTGAGGTCGATCGACTCTTCGGCGGTCACGCTGACGCCGTCCGCGTCGCGCTCGACCAGGTGCCGCCGGCCGTCGGCGGTGGCGACCAGAAGGAAGTCGGCGGCGGCGGCGTCCATGACCAGCACCTTCTCGCCGTCGAGGACGACACCGTCTCCGTCGGCCTTGGCCTCCATCTCGAAGTGGCCGATCGAGGCGGTGCCGCCGGCGTCGAAGAGGGCGACCGTGCCGCGCGCCTCGCCGCTTGCCAGCGGCGGCAGCCAGCGCTCGCGCTGCTCGTCGCTGCCGTTCGCGCTCAGCGCCAGCCCGGCGACGGTGGTCGAGAGCAATGGCGAGGGAGCCAGCGCATAACCCATCTCCTCGAAGAGCACCGCGAGGTCGACGATGCCAAGCCCCTGGCCACCCCACTGCTCCGGTAGGGCCAGGCCCGGCCAGCCCAGCTCGGCCATCTCCTCCCAATCGGACTGCTCGAAGCCATGCTCGCTCTCGGCGAGCTCGCGGATCCGCTCGGATTTGTAACGCGCGGCAAGGAACTCGCTCGCGGTGGACTTGATCGCCTGCTGCTCGTCGGTCAGGTCGAAGTACATGATCTCAGGTCACCTCAGCCTCGGCAGGCCGAGCACGCGCTCGGCGATGATGTTCTTGAGGATGTCCGTAGTGCCACCCTCGATGGAGTTGGCACGGGAGCGCAGGAAGCGGTACTGCCAGGCGCCATCGTCGACCGCGTGGCTGCCGCCTCGATCGAGCGGCGCTCTCGCACCCTCGATATCGAGCGCCAGCTCGGTGATCCGCTGATTGATATCCGCCCACTGCCACTTCCCGAGCGACCCCTCCGGCCCCGGCACGCCCGACTGCATCGTCTTCGTCAGTCCGCGGTAGGCGTTCAGCCGCATCGTCTCAGCCTCGATATGCAGCTGGGCGATCCGCTGCCGGTAAACCGGATCCTCCGCGGCCACGCTGCCGTTCACCTGGGTCTGCGCCGCAAGCTCACCGAGCCGCTTGAGGCCGTTCGCGATCTGCGCAATGGCGCCAAACGCAAGCCCCGCCCGCTCGTTCATCAGCGTCGTGATCGCCACCGTCCAGCCGTTGCCGACACCGCCGACGACGTTGGCGTCGGGGATTCGGGCCTCCTCCATGAAGATCTCGTTGAACTCGCCCTCACCGGTTATCTGCACCAGCGGCCGCACCTGTACCCCCTCCTGCTCCATGTCCATCAGGAAGTAGGTCAGCCCCTGATGCTTGGGCGCGTCGGGATCGGTGCGAGCGACGAGCATGCACCACTTGGCGAACTGGGCAAAGGTCGTCCACACCTTCTGCCCGGTGACCACCCATTCGTCGCCGTCCTTGACCGCGCGCGTCTTCAGCGATGCGAGATCGGAGCCGGACTCGGGCTCTGAGAAGCCCTGGCACCAGATCTCCTTGGCCGAGAGGATCGGCTCCAGATACCTCTGCTTCTGCTCCTCCGTGCCATGGGCGATCACAACCGGGCCTCCCATGGCCAACCCCAGGACATTGGCCGGGCTCGGTGCCTCAGCCCGTGCCATCTCGCCGGCGAAGATCGCCTGCTCGATCAGCGTCGCCCCGCGACCGCCGTACTCCTGCGGCCATGAGATCCCGGCCCAGCCCGCCTCATGCAACTTCCCCTGCCACTCGCTGCGGAAGGCCATGATCTCCTCCAGGCCGCTCTCCGGCTCAGGCCCGGGGTGGTTCTCGTCCAGCCAGGTTCGTACCTCATCCCGGAACTCGCGCTCGGATGGAGAGAGGCTGAGATCCATCGGCCGCGCAGCATAGCGGGGGCCGATCAGGGGACCAAACACCTCGCCGCGTGACCCCCTTCCTATCTCTCATCTCTTTCCGCCCGCCGAAGCACATCGCGGCTTGGCAGTCGTCATTTCCACACGTCGCGTCCGGTAGGTTCCGCCGTCGCTGCCCGGCGGCCAGACTCCCTCATGACGCGAGCAACCGACCAAACACCATGAGCATGTCCGGCACCAACCAGATCGGGCCCGACCTTCCCTCCCACGTTGAGGTCGCGATCGTCGGCGCCGGCTTCTCTGGTCTGGGAATGGCCATCAAGCTCAAGCAGGCGGGCCGGGATGACTTCGTCGTGCTGGAGCGCGCCGAGGAGGTGGGCGGGACCTGGCAGGCCAATACGTACCCGGGCTGCCAGTGCGACGTCCCCTCGAATCTCTACTCGTTCTCGTTCGCCCCGAACCCGGCCTGGACCCAGACCTTCGCGATGCAGCCTGAGATCTGGAACTACCTGCGCAAGGTCGCCGATGACTCCGGCATCCGCGATCGGCTTTGCCTCAGCTGCGAGATGACGGGTTCGAGCTGGGACCAGCGAGCGCGGCTGTGGCGGATCGAGACATCGCGCGGGAGCCTCACGGCACGCGTGTTGATCGGCGCTGCGGGAGGCCTCAGCAAGCCCTCGATCCCCGCACTGCCCGGCCTTGAGAGCTTCGCCGGCGCCGCGTTCCACACAGCCCGCTGGGACCACGGATATGACCTTCGGGGCCGTCGGGTAGCCGTCGTCGGCACGGGCGCTTCGGCAGTCCAGGTGGTCCCGCACATCCGCTCCGAAGCCGAGAGCGTGACGGTCTTCCAGCGAACCCCTCCCTGGATCATGCCCCATCCCGGCCGCCGCGTCCGAACCAGCGAGAAGCGGGCCTTCCGCCGCCTACCGGCCATCCAGCAGGCGGTGCGCGGCGCCGTCTTCTGGGGGCGCGAGCTCTACGTCCTGCCTTTCAAGCACCACCGGCTCAGCCGCTTTCCGGAGCGCGTCGCCCGGCGTCACCTTGCCCAACAGGTCTCCGACCCAGAGCTGCGGCGGAAGCTGACTCCCGACTACGAGATCGGCTGCAAGCGCATTCTGCTGTCGAACGAGTACTACCCGGCGCTCCAGCAGCCGAATGTCGAGCTCGTGACCGAGGCCGTCACGGAGGTCCGTCCGCGGAGCGTCGTCGCGGCGGACGGTCGTGAGCACCCGGTAGACACGATCATCTGGGGGACCGGCTTCCGCGTCAACGAGATGGCGATCGGCGAGCACGTACGAGGGTGCCAGGGGCGTCTACTCGGCGATGTCTGGCGAGAACACGGCCTGCAGGCGCTGCGCGGCACCGCCGTCTCCGGCTTCCCGAACTTCTTCATGCTGATCGGCCCGAACACCGGCCTTGGGCACAACTCGATCGTCTTCATGATCGAGTCCCAGCTGGCATACCTCATGGA
>JBAVGD010000085.1:0-2492 GCA_049684635.1 Solirubrobacterales bacterium
ACGATCGCGAGCCGGGAGGCTTCCCGGTCATCGCCGGCGACTTCGTCACTACCGAGGACGGCACCGGCCTCGTCCACATCGCCCCTGCCTTCGGCGAGGACGACTATGCCGTTGCCGCCGCCAACGACCTCTTCGAGCCGACCATCCACGGCACGCTTTACAACCCCGTCAAGCCCGATGGGACCTTCGACAACCGGGTGATCGGCTTCGCGGGCGACTTCGTCAAGGACCCCGAAGTCACCCGCGCCCTGATCGACGACCTGCGCGAGCGGGGGCTCCTCTTCCGCGAGCAGGTCTACGAGCACGCCTACCCTCACTGCTGGCGCTGCGGCACACCACTCCTCTATTACGCGATGTCGAGCTGGTACATCGCCACCTCGCAGGCGCGTGACCGTCTCCTCGCCAACAACGAGGAGATCGGCTGGCACCCGGAGCACATCAAGCACGGCCGCTTCGGCAAGTGGCTGGAGGGCAACGTCGACTGGGCGCTCTCGCGCGACCGCTACTGGGGGACGCCGCTGCCGATCTGGGAGTGTGGGACCGAGGGGTGCGATGGGCGTTTCTGCGCCGGCTCCGTCGCCGAGCTACGCGAGCGCGCCAGGGGCGACGTGCCGGAGGATCTTCACCGCCCTCATATCGACGAGGTCACCGTCGAGTGCGACAAGTGCGGTGGCGAGATGCACCGCGTCGAGTCGGTGATCGACACCTGGTACGACAGCGGCGCGATGCCGTTCGCGCAGTTCCACTACCCCTTCGAGAACAAAGAGACCTTTGAGGAGCGCTTCCCGGCCGACTTCATCTGCGAGGCGATCGACCAGACCCGCGGCTGGTTCTACACGCTGCTGGCCGAGTCGACGCTGCTCTTCGACACCTCCAGTTACCGCAACTGCGTCTGCCTGGGCCTGATCCTCGATCCGGATGGTCAGAAGATGTCGAAGAGCCACGGCAACGTGGTCGAGCCCTGGGACGTGATCTCGGTCCACGGCGCCGACGCCTTCCGCTGGTACTACCTGACCGCGCAGCAGCCGTGGTCGGGGTACCGCTTCTCGGTCGACACCGTCGGTGAGTCGGTCCGCCAGTTCCTGCTGACCCTCTGGAACACCTACTCCTTCTGGGTCCTCTACGCCAACGCGGAGGGCCTCGGCCCCGGCGACTTCGACGGCGACTTCTTCACCGGCGACGAGCTCGACGCCTGGGCGATGTCGCGGCTGCAGGGGACGATCGCCACCGTGCGCGAGCGGATGGACGCCTTCGACTGCACCGCGGCCGGCCGGGCGATCGCCGACTACGTCGAGGAACTCTCCAACTGGTACGTGCGGCTCTCGCGGCGCCGCTTCTGGGAGGGCGACCGCGCCGCCTTCGCGACCCTGCGCCACTGCCTGCTGGAGACCGCGGCGCTGCTCGCCCCCTTCACGCCGTTCCTGGCCGACGAGATCCACCTCAACCTGGCCGGCGGCGAGGCGGAGGAGTTCGGCGGTCAGCCGGACTCCGTCCACCTGCGCGACTTTCCAGAGCCCCGCCCCGGGCTCCTCGACCCGGAGCTGGAGGCGGCGATGGACGCCGTGCGTCTGACGGTCGAGCTGGGCCGCGCTGCCCGCGCCCAGGCGAAGGTCAAGGTCCGCCAGCCGCTGCGGCGCGCGGTGATCGTCGCCAACGACGCCGAGCGCGGGGCCATCTCCGCCAGCGCAGATCTCGTCAAGTCGGAGCTGAATGTGAAAGAGCTGGATTTCGTCACCGAGGAGGCGGAGCTGGTCAGCTACGAGGTCAAGCCCAACTACCGCTCGCTCGGCCCGCGCTTCGGCAAGAAGATGCCCCAGGTTGCCGCTGCCGTTTCGGCACTTGACCCAAGCCACGTGGCCGAGGTGATGGCGGCGGGAGGCGAGGTGGGGATCAATGTCGACGGTGACGAGCACGCCCTTGCCGCCGAGGAGGTCACCCTGGCCCTGCGGCCACTGGAGGGCTACGAGGTGGAGGCCGAAGCAGGCCACGCTGTGGCACTGCAGCTGGAGCTGGACGAGGAGCTCGTGCGTGAGGGCCTCGCCCGCGAGATCGTCCACGCCGTCCAGAACGCCCGCAAAGAGGCCGGCCTGGAGATCACCGATCGGATCGCCCTGAGCCTCACCGGCGACCCCGACCTGCTGGCCGCAGCGCGCGAGCACGAACCCTACGTCGCCGGCGAGGTCCTGGCCACGTCACTCTCCTATGACACCACCGATGGTGATGACACGGCGGTGATCACAGCCCGCATCAACGACCGCGACCTCAGCATCGCCATCACCCGCAGCTGAAGCACCCCGAGGGCCGCGCGTCAGTTGGCAAGTAAGTTGGGAGATGGTTCAGGCTATATGGCCAGCCCGTAGCCCTTCACCATTGTGGTATTACGTTCAAGTCAGCGACGGCATTCAGCTGTCGCTGACACGCGAGAGCAGTTGTGTCAGGATCGCCGCATGGCAGATGAATCGGTCGCGGACCGACTCCGCGGATTCGGCGTG
>JBAVGD010000086.1:0-2764 GCA_049684635.1 Solirubrobacterales bacterium
GGACACCCCTCTTGCCGAGCCGGGCTCAAGCTTTTGGCTCTCAATGCCGACTTTGACGGGTATGCCTACCAGGCAGGAGCGATCGACCGTTGGTCGGAGCGGCACCCGCGAGGCAGCGCCGGCTGCGCAGGAGGAGACCGAAAACGACCTCAGGCGCCTCGGCGAGGCGCTCAACCAGCGTACGGACGCCGTCGTCCGCCGACGGCCCGCCCGACGATCGCTTCTAACGGCGTTGCTTGTGCTTGCCGGAACGGCTGCGATCGCCCCGGCGGGGGCGTCCGCCGAAACGGTCGGCAGTGACCTCGCGGCGCTCACCCCGACCCACACAATCGCCTGCTCGACTGGCAACGCCTGCATACTCGCCCAGGCGCTGGGCGGCAACGGAACACCCTTCTCGCCACCTACCGGCGTCATCACCAGCTGGTCGGTGAAGCTTGGAACCAGGGTGCCGGAAGGCATCCGCCTCGTTGTTCAGGACCCCTCCGCCTACGGAGGGGCTGGTGCCAGCCGCCGCCTGATCGACATCGGAAAGCTGCAGCAGACACTGACGAGGAACGGGGTCAGCACCTTCCCGGAGCGACTGCCGATTCAGGCCGACCAGACCTTCGGAGTTCGTCTTGAGGCGAGCGACCGGCTGGGCACGCAGGCGATGATCGCCGCGCCCTTCACCGACGAATACAACACCCTGCTGCTCTGGGATCCACCAATGCCCTTCGGCGGGCGTGGAACCGAACCGACGCAGAGCTTCGCGAAGAGCCGCATCACGATCAACGCCGACATCGTCCCCCCGGCGACGGGCCGCTGCAGTCCGCTCAATACCTACACCGGTTCAAGGCAGGGGGACGACTACGGCGGTTTTCTCGAGGGCGGCGACGTCATCTACGGCCTCGGCGGCGGCGACCAGCTGCGCGGATACCGGGGCGGCGATTGCATATACGGCGGCGGCGGGCGCGACCAGATCGCTGGCATGGACGGCCCCGACTTCCTCGTGGGCGGCCCCGGGGCCGACAACATCGGCGCGGGCAACGGCGACGATCGCATCCTCGTGCGCGATGGCACGCGAGACGTCGTGCGCTGTGGGAGCGGTGTCGATTTCGTCAAGGCCGACGGCATTGACAGCCTCAGCGGCTGCGAGCGGGTCCGCGGCTGAAGCTTTACTCGCAGAAGTTCGCGTACGGCACGTCGAGCTCGATCACCCGATGGCTGTGAGGGTCGATCACGAAGGTCATCTTCGGATGGGAGAGTCGGTTGACCCCGATGACTCCTTGTGGAAGTGGAGCATTCGGGTTTGGTGGGTTGTACTCAGCGCCTGGATAGGCCCTGAGGACATCCGACGCCGTGGCGCCGATGCCGATATTGCGACTCGTTTCGGTGCCCTTCGTGACGGCAACCGACCACAGCCGGTTATTGGGTCGAAAGAAGATCGCCATCCCACGGAGCGGCGGTCTGAGCGACGCGGCCCGCTCGCCCTGTGCCAGTTCGCATCCCCTGCCAACGTGGCCGATGAGATGGCGTTCGTGCAGCGCGGTGACCGTCATGCCCAACCGCAATTCCCCGACCCCCTTCGGGCCGGCGATGACCATCGTCGAACCCACCAGCTGTTCGGTTGACTCTTGGCCGGCGGTCGCGAAGGCACCGCCGCTCAGCGCGACGCAGGCCAGCGTGACCGCCAGGGCCGCGGCGAACGGCCTGGGCCTGAAGGCATCTACCAGAAGCCTCATCCACCCGAATCATTCCACGGAATGCCCGGCGCATTTCACGGAATCCCCCGGGCCGACGCCCAACCCTCGTCACGCGCTCGTGCGGCCTCCTGGAGCCCCAACCTCCGAGCCCGTGAACGACGTGTAGCCCGGCGTCGTGAACCACCCTTGGTTGGATAGGGTTCGCCGCCGCCAATGCGCTTTTACGAGTACGAGGCACGCAAGATCGTCGAGCTGACGGGTATCCCCGTCACCAAGTACGGCTTCTGCAAGACCGCCGAGGAGGCCCGCAAGGCGGCTGAGGAAATCGGCGGTCCGGTGGTGATCAAGTCGCAGGTCCTGACCGGCGGGCGGATGAAGGCCGGTGGCGTCAAGTTCGCCGACACGCCGGAGGAGGCAGCCGAGCACGCCGCCGCCATCCTCGAGCTGGAGATCAACGGCCACATGCCTCGCGGCGTGCTGGTCGACCCCAAAGCGGAGATCAAGCAGGAGTACTACGCGGGGGTGGTCTGGGACGGCACCGCGAAGCGCCCCCTGATGCTGTTCAGCGACATGGGCGGCATCGACATCGAGGAGGTCGCAGACAAGCACCCCGACCACGTCGGGCGCGGCCACCTCTCGAACCTGCTGCCGGTATCCGACTTCGAAGCGAAGCAGGCCATCGCCGCGACGGGCGTCACGGGTTCCCAGCTCAATCGCGCCACTCCAATCCTCTCCCGCCTGGCCCGCCTCTTCCGCGACTACGACATGACCTTGGCCGAGATCAACCCGCTGGCCGAGCTCACTGACGGCAGCTTCGTCGCCCTCGACGCCCACATGGAGATGGAGAACGAGGCCGTGGGTCGCCAGAAAGCGCTGCTGCGCAAACAGCTGGAGATCGCCGAGGACGACACGCGCGAGACCTACGAGCCTTCGGACTTCGAGCGCCATGTGGCCGCGATTGACGCCGCCGACCACCGCGGTGTGATCCAGGGCAAGGACCATGGCTTCGAAGGCAACCTCGGCCTGGTGATCGGTGCCGGCGGCGGCTCATTGACGCTGACCGACGCGGTTCGCAGCCAGGG
>JBAVGD010000087.1:0-1786 GCA_049684635.1 Solirubrobacterales bacterium
CTGCCCCTGGAAATCGGTGAGACGACGTTCCCGGATTTGAGCGTTCCCGAGACCTTCTGGAATTCCTGCTTGAGCGCAAGCTCGCCCCGGGACGTTTGCCATTGACCCTCGACGCGAGCGGGCACGATCCAGAGGTAAGCCGTGCAATACGTATCGCAACCGAGCTCGATCGTCTGGTCCGGCTCCCACTCTCCCATGCGAAAGGTGTTCGAAACGACGCGGGTCCCGGGCTTGAGAGAAAGGATGGTCGGGCGGAGCCTCAGATTGAGCTCGGTCAGCAGGAACATCGTGACAACGGTGGCGCGAGAGAGGTCGCTCTTGAAAATATCGGCCTCAACGAAGCTCGCCTTGTCGCCGACTCCGGCCTTGGCGGCGTTGCGCCTGGACAGTGCGACCATGTCCGGGTTGAATTCGATGCCCAGTGCGCGCACGCCGCGCTTGGCGGCAGTGATGACCGTGCGACCATCGCCCGAACCCAGGTCGATCACATAGTCCCTGGGCGTTGCTTTCGCCATGTCCAGCATCTTATTGACCAGATCCTGCGGGGAGGGCACCCACACCACGTCCTTGCCCGATTGGCCGACTTCGGGCGTGTATTCCGCGTTCGGCGTCTGGGCAAAGGCGCAGACCGCTACCGCGGAGAAAACCAGCGTTGACATCCACCGACGTGCGGAACGGCATGCACTCATGTTTCTTTCTCCAGTATGTTTGGGTAAGGGAACCGGCTGGCCGTCATGTGCGCCATTTCCGTGAACGCAGTTATTTCCGTGAACGCAGTCTTGGCCGCGGCTACGCGCCGGCCCAGGCTGCGCGTTCAGGCTCGGCCTGTGACGCCGGAATCTTCGCTACTCGGAATAATTTCGGACGAGATAATGGACTTGCGGCATGCAGATCGTCAACCCCTGCAGCTGTTCGGAAGGAACTGGGAAGGCACGCTCGTCCCGTCTACCGGGGAACCGCACCGCCACCGTCTGATCTGGCTCCCCGCGCCGGAGGGAGGACTTCCGGTGTTGTCGAGCGGCATCAGAGTCAGATCGTGAAAGTCGATCCTCAGGTCGTTGAATCCGCGCAGCGACACCGTGATCATTCCCAGATCATCGGTCGTGACTGAATCCACGTAGGTCGACGCGTTGCTCGTGACTTCGCAACCCCAACTGTTGGGCCCTGGCGGATCTCCGCCGCTAACGTAGAGTTCCGAGACCATGTTTCGGCAGGGGGCGGAGGCAAGCAGAGCTTCCGAGAGCTTCACCCGCGCCGTGTTGAGGCGAATGCTCGGCAGGACGAGTGCAGCGAGCACTCCGATGATCATGGTAACGATCATCACTTCGATGATCGTAAACCCGGCTTGTCTGTTGACTCTTGGCATGTGCCTGCGATCCTGTTCTTACCTTACTCCTGGCTTGCAACTCCTTGACCTCGGCATGGCCGCAAGTGCTGTGCCAGAGGAACCACGACACATTAACTCCCTGATATCAATTATCAAACACGCGGAATCCTGCGGCAAGCAGCATGTAGGAGCGGAGTGCCCAAGCTCAAATTCGGCCAAAAATGACGTGATGCGTCGCCGTCCAGCGAGGGATACCGCCCGGGATCGGCGCCCAAGGCACGCGGGGCGAAGTCCCAGCCTCTCATCGGCAGGCGTGTGCGTTCCCGGCCTTGCATCGCCTGGACAGGGGGGTGACTCGCGCGTTTGTGGTCGAACCCGGCTCGAGATTCCCAGGGCCGGTGGCCCCTTGGCGCTGCGGCCCACGCTCGGATTGAGCGTGAAGAGGCAGGAGTGCAGAAT
>JBAVGD010000088.1:0-4118 GCA_049684635.1 Solirubrobacterales bacterium
CCCTGGCTAGGGGCACGTCCCCTACCGGGATAGGTCCTTAGGCTGCCGAAGGCAGGACCATTGGCGTTGCCTGATCTTTTGGCAGAGCCGCAGCGCTGGCGATCAGGCTTTGGAACTCGTTCAGCGCGACATGGGCGACCGCCTCGAGGATCTCCTCGTCGGTCCAGCCGATCTCGCGGGCTTCCTCGTGTAGGTGGTGAGGCGGGTAGCCGCCGGCCTCGAGCGTTGCCTGCAGGAAGCGCAGCAACGCCGCCTCCTTCGGGTCTCCGGATGTGAAGCTGCGCGCCCTGGAGACCTCGTCCAGGCCGAGGCCGACCCGGCGTGCGGACTTCGCATGCTGCGCGACGCTGTAGACATCGTCGCGGTGCTCGGCGACCGCCAGCGCGATTCGCTCGCGCGTGGGACGTGGCAGGACACCGCTACGCAGCTCCGAGCGCATACGGGTGTAAGCGCGAAGAACGGCCGGAGCACCGGCCAGGACACCGACGAACTTGGTCACGGCGCCGCCCGCTGCCAGGATGCTCTTGAGCAGGGGAGCGCTCTCATCGGGAGCCGTCAACTCGTCGTGGATGTGGAATCTGCTGACTGCTGTTTTTACTGTCACGTTGGTTTCCCGCCTTTGGCTTGGGGGCGGATGGGGGCGGATTCCGCTTTACAAAGCCCTTATTTGGTCTTTACTTTACTTTGAGCCACTAACTTACGCGAAGTAAGTTATACCCGGTTTCGCTCTGATGCGCAAGGTGGTCCACGCAAATGCCGGACCGATGGCGCGGGAATTGGGCTTGGTCTCCAGAAGCAGCTGCATTTGACAGCTACCCGGATTGCGATTGATTCGCACCTTGCCTTGCCACTTCGCCTATCGTTGCCCCTTCGCGCGGAGAAGAGCAAGGAGGCCGGTAAATGCCAGAACGACCGCAGAGCGCCGCTGATGTGATCGAGATCGCCAGGGAACGCAACGTTCGCTTCGTGCGCCTCTGGTTCACCGACGTCCTCGGCCAGCTGAAGAGCTTCTCGATCAATGCCGCGGAACTCGAAGACGCCTTCGATGGCGGGATGGGTTTCGACGGCTCCTCGATCACAGGCTTCAATCCAATCGAGGAGTCGGACATGATCGCGATGCCCGACATCTCAACATTCGCCCTCATCCCTTGGCGACCGGAGCAGGAGAACGCGGTCGCTCGCATGTTCTGCGACATCAAGGTCCCCGGCGGCGAGCCTTATGAGGGCGATCCGCGCTGGATCATGCGCCGGGCGCTGAAGCGGGCCGAAGAGATGGGTTTCGACGCTTACAACATCGGGCCCGAGCTGGAGTACTTCTATTTCCGCTCGGCGAAGCCGGAGGGCGGCGTGCCGGAGGTTCTCGATGAGGGCGGCTACTTTGACCTCACGACCCTGGACGCAGGGTCCGACGTTCGGCGCGAGACGGTGCTGGCGCTCGAGAAGATGGGCATCCACGTCGAGTACACCCATCACGAGGTGGGGCCTTCTCAGCACGAGGTCGACATGCGCTACAAGAACGCGCTCGAGATGGCCGACGACTGCATGACCTACCGGATCGTCGTCAAGGAGTACGCGATGAAATACGGCTGGCACGCGACCTTCATGCCCAAGCCGCTCTTCGGCGAGAACGGGTCGGGCATGCACGTCCACCAGTCACTTGCGAAGGACGGCAAGAACGCGTTCTTCGATGCCGACGATCAGTACTTCCTCTCGGCCACCGCAAAGGCCTTCATCGCCGGACAGTTGAAGCATGCGCGCGAGATCGCGCCGCTGTTTGCGCAGTGGGTCAACTCCTACAAGCGGCTGGTTCCGGGATACGAGGCGCCCGTCTACCTCGCCTGGTCACGCCGCAATCGCTCGGCACTGATTCGGGTTCCGCTCTACCACCCGGGCAAAGAGGGTGCGACGCGGGCTGAGCTCCGCTGCCCCGATCCGGCATGCAATCCCTATCTCTGCTTTGCCGGAATGCTGCAGGCAGGGCTCGAGGGAATTGAGAAGGGATATGAGCTGCCTGAGCCGATGGAGCAGAACCTCTACCACCTCTCGCCAGAGGAGCGGGCTCAGCGGGGTATCGAGCAGCTCCCGGCGACCCTGGGGGAGGCGATCGAGATAGCCGCAGACTCCGAGCTCGTTCTGCGCACGCTCGGCGAGCACACGTTCCGCCGCTTCGTCGAGATCAAGCGGCAGGAGTGGGACGATTACCGGGTCCAGGTGACGCCCTACGAGATCGAGAACTTCCTGCCGATCCTCTGATCAGTGGAGGTCGTGCGTCAGAGGGATTCGGCTAGGACCTGCGGGGATGTGACCGGAGCCTTGCAGGTGAATTGCTCGCAGACGTAGGCGGCGGCTTTCCCCTCAACCGCGTCACGGTTTTTCAGGATCGCTGGTGTCGTCGTGCCCTCAGGCCCGCCGGCCAAGACGACATGAGGGCGGTGCTTGGAGCGAACCACAGCGGTGAGCTCGGATAGCGAATCGGCGGGAGCGCCCAGGCCCGCCGGTGCGACAAGGGCAACCTCCCGCGTCGGGGAGAGGTAGAAGTCGAGCGCCCGGAGGAGATGTGGGAAGGCCTCCGGGTGGTCGCGAGCGGGCTTCGCGAAGAGTCGCAGGGCCCCGGTCGCCCAGCTCTCATAGGCGCGGTCGCCCGTCAATGCCGCCAGTCGCAGAAGCCCGAGCGCGGCCGAGGAGTTACCCGATGGAATCGGGTTGTCGCCGGGCTCCTTGCGGCGGGCGATCAGCACCTCGTGATCGTCTGACGTGGAGTAGAAGCCGCCGCGTTCATGATCTCCAAAGCGAGCGATCAGGGTGTCACCCAAACCCCTGGCCACTTCGAACCAGCGTGGATCGAAGGTCGACTCATAGAGCGCCAACAGCGCTTCCAGTAGAAACGCGTGGTCCTCGAGGTATGCGTTGAGGCGTCCCCGGCCGTTGTTGTAGGTGCGCAGGAGGCGGCCTTCGGAATCGCGCAGGGAGCTCAGCACGAAGGTGGCGCATTCACGTGCCGCGTCGAGATAGTCCCGTCGATCGAGCGCCGCACCGGCTTCGGCAAGCGCGGCAATCGCCAGGGCGTTCCAGGAAGTGATGCGCTTGTCGTCGAGCCCGGGCCGCACGCGCTTCGCCCGTTGGATGTGGAGCGTCTGGCGTGCCGCGGCGAGCCCGTCGGGTTCGGGCGCGGCCGCGCCGCCGGCGCGGTGCAGGACATTCCGACCTTTGAAGTTCCCCGCCTCGGTGACGCCGTAGTAGTCGATCACGGCGGCTGCCGAATCGCCGAGTGCGGTGCGGATCTCGCCGGGCGTCCAGACGTAGAAGCGACCCTCGACGCCGCCCGAATCGGCGTCGAGTGCCGAGAAGAAACCACCCTCCGGTCCGCGCATCTCCCGCAGGACCCAGTCGAGTGTCTCTTCGCATACCTGTCGGTAGCGCTCGTGACCTAACGCCTGCCAGCCGTGCAGGTAGGTCTGCGCCAGGAGCGCGTTGTCATAGAGCATCTTCTCGAAGTGAGGGACCAGCCAGGAGCCGTCAACCGAGTAGCGGGCAAAGCCACCGCCCAGCTGGTCGTAGATGCCACCGGCCATCATCGCGTCGAGCGTGCGCTCGACGATGTCGTTCACACCGCGGGCAAGCAGCAGCTCCAGCGCCAGGGGGGGAGGAAACTTCGGGGCGTTGCCGAAGCCCCCTCGCTCCATGTCTGCCGCCTTGCACAATGCCAATAGGGCGGCATCCAGCAGACCGCTGTCCGGCGTCTCGTCGTCCGGCTCGATTCGGCCAAGCGCGGACAAACGCGCCCGCGCCTGGGGCGCCCGGGCTCGCAGCTCGTCACGGTGGCTTTCGAATGCCTCAACCACCGCCTCCATGACCATTCGGAAGCTGGGTGTCCCGTGGCTCTCGTCTGGAGGGAAGTAGGTGCCTCCATAGAAAGGGACGCCGTCGGGATCGCAGAAGACCGTCATCGGCCAACCGCCCTGTCCGGTCATCGCCTGGACCGCCTCCATGTAGAGAGCATCAATGTCGGGCCGCTCCTCGCGATCCACCTTGATGTTTATGAAGTGCTCGTTCATGTATGCGGCAGTCGCACGGTTTTCGAACGACTCCCGCTCCATCACGTGACACCAGTGGCAGGC
>JBAVGD010000089.1:0-21287 GCA_049684635.1 Solirubrobacterales bacterium
CCACGGCGGGCGATCGCCGCGGGAAGGGGGGTGCGAGATCACGCTTCTGGAGGATTCAGGCTCACTCTTTCAAGCGGCCATCACCGCTCCGACGAGTGCTCAGGAGCTTGCCGCCTGCTCTTCGTCGTGACGGAGCTGCGCGGCGCCAACCACGCACTCGGCGAACGGTGTCCGCTTTTTGCCTTTGACATGCTTCTTACTCAGGCCCTGACACGCCTCGCGCGGGCTCAGGTTTTTGTTGTGAGCAGCCCGGGCCATCGCGAGGACGCATTCGGCGAACGGTGTCCATTTTTTGCCGTCGACATGCTGCTTGCTCTCCCCCTGGCAATGCAAGCCATAGGCTTTTGCCTGGGATGGCGGGCTTGGCGGGGATGGGTTGTAGTTCGGGCCGCTGTGGCCGCTGGCGCCGGGTTCGGTCGGCGGCACGTTGGCCGGTTTATTGCCCGCGGCGATGGCAGGTGCCGCCGCGAGCGAGAGCACGCCAACAATCAGAACTACCTTGAGATGGAGCCTCATCGCAAATTCCTCCTTCGACGGTGATCGAATCGATAGGTGGGCAATTCATAGAACAAACGGGTTCGAGGCCCATTTGTCAGTCCGATCCGCACTACTCACGGTTCGGAGGGCGCGGGTTCGCTTTCGGTTGACGCCGGAGGGATGGGTGCCGGTTCGTGCTGCGGTGGGCTTGGAGCCGGCGGCGGTGGGGATGGAGACGGCGCACTGTGCGTGGCCGGCTGCTTCGGCGGGTGGGTTGCGTGAGTATTTCTCGAACCCCGATGCGAATGGCTCGCAGAATGCGAATGCAAGGGCGACTTCTGGTGGGATCGATGGGTGCTCTGTTTCGACTTTGTGCCGTGGCCTGCCGCCGCCGCTTCGCCGTGCGAGCGGGTCCCCCCATGCGCCTCTGTCCGGCCGTTGGAATGTGGGTTCGCCGAGGAGCCGTGTTGCGCCTGATTGGGCTTGGCGCTGTTGGGGTTGGTTGCGTGCGCGTTTGATCCAGGTCCCCTCGAGCCTTCAGGCCGGCCCTTGACCGCGGGGTTCGTCGCGGCGCCGGCCGGCGGCGGGGTCTCGGTCGAGCCCTGCTGGGCGGAGTTCGAGGTTTGCTGCGCAGCTCCCTTCCCGGCGCTTGCGGGCGAGCTTTCAGTGGGCGTTGTGCTACCGCCTGGAAGGCCGACGTCGATCACGCCGCTGCGGTCAGCAGCCGAGACACCGACCACCGCCACGACGGCCACCGTTGCGGCAGCCTTGACGATTGCCGAGGTCGCAACGACTTTTCCGGCTCCCGCGCCAACCGTTCCGGCCAGTCCGCCGCCAACGCCGGCTCCACCACCGAGTCCGGCCGCTCCGGCACCGACGGCGCCGCTTGCCTGACCGGTGAGGAGGGTGTGCAGCAGGCCCGCCGATGCAGCCAGAGGCAACGGAGCGATCGCCGCCAGATCGCTGTGGCGACCGGCGATGCTCTGCTGGAAGGCGCGACAATTCGGGCAGCCGCGCAGGTGCGCCCGGACTCCGCGCCGCCGGATGACCCGGCCGTCGCCGTCCGAGAGCTCTCGCGTCACATCTGCGCAGCCCATCTCACGTCCCTCTTCCATCTGCCGCAGGCTGACCCGCGCCTCGTAGACCGTTTGCCGCGCAACGGCAGGCGAGGTTTCGAAGGTCTCGGCGATCTGCGCGAAGCCGAGGCCGCCAAGCTCTCGCATGACCAGGGCCGCGCGCTGGCGCTCGGGAAGCTCCTCGAGGTCGCCGATCAGCTTGCGCAGGCGCTCGCGCGCCTCGGCGGTTTCGGCGACAGCCGGCGTCGTGGCAAGATGGTCGTCCTCGAGCTCGACGCTGTCGCGTCGCCGCCGGATCGTTTCGATCGCCTCGTTGCGAGCAATCCGATACAGCCAGGGCTTCAGGTGAATGTCCCTCGTCTCGCCGGGCAGCGCTCGCAGTACCTTCACCATTGTGTCCTGAAGGGCGTCCTGCGCATCCTGCGGACGGCGGACCATCGCGAGGCAGAAGCGATAGAGGTCCTGGTGGTAGCGCTCGTAGATGGCTTCGAAGGCCCGCCGGTCCCCCTTGGTTGCCCGCCGGACCAGGCGATCGTCTGAGAGCAGGCGAGACAGCCCCGGGCCACCCGCACCCGAGTTCGCTCCCGATGCGGGACTTGACATCGCGGTCTCGCTCATTCCGGTACCACGGCGACATTTGCTGCCATCCATTCAAGATTAGGGCCAAATCCATCCAATCCTTCAACGGATCAGCGGGCGAAGTGTCAGCGCCCGGCTGCCGGCGGTCAGCAAGGGTCTGGGAAACCCCGGCATCGGTGCCGTGAGGTGCCCGCCGGGGTTTCCACCGGACCCTTAGGACCCATCCCGATAGGGGCACGCCCCCTGTCGGGATAGGTCCTTAGGCTCTGCCGTCGATGAACGCACGAGAGATCCGCGATACGTACCTCTCCTTCTTCGAGGAGCGCGGGCATCGGATCGTGCCCTCGGCTTCGCTGGTGCCGTCGGTGCACGATCCGTCGGTCCTCTTGACAACGGCCGGCATGCAGCCCTTCAAGCCCTACTTCCTCGGTCGCGAGCGGCCACCGGCGCCGCGCTTGGCGGATGTCCAGAAATGCTTCCGGACCACCGATGTCGAGGAGGTTGGGAACACCGCCCGACACCTCACCTTCTTCGAGATGCTTGGCAACTGGAGCTTCGGCGACTACTTCAAGGAGGAGTCGATCTCCTGGGGCTGGGAGCTCTCAACCAAAGGGTTTGGCATGGACCCCGAGCGCATCTGGGCCACTGTCTTCGGCGGCGATGAGGAGCTGGGCTTGGGACCCGACGAGGAGGCGATTGCGATCTGGAAGGCGCAGGGCATGCCAGAGGAGCGCATCGTCCTGCTCGGGCGCGCCGACAACTTTTGGCAGGCCGGCCCCGCCGGGCCATGCGGGCCGTGCTCCGAGCTCTACCTCGATCGCGGCGAGGATTTTGGCGCTCCCGGAGAGCGGCCGGGCGACGACACGGACCGCTTCCTCGAGTTCTGGAACCACGTCTTCATGGCCTACGACCTCGGCGACGACGGCAATCTGACCGAGCTGCCGATGCGCAGCATCGACACCGGCATGGGCTTGGACAGGATGGCCGCCATCCTCCAGAACGTCCCGTCGGTGTTCGAGACGGACCTGCTGCGCCCGCTGGTTGACCTTGCGGAGGAGCTGTCGGGCCAGTCCTATGGCGACGGTGGCGCGGTGACCCGCGCGATGCGAATCGTCGCCGACCATGCCCGAGGCGCCGCCTTCCTGATCGCCGACGGAGTGGTTCCCTCGAATGAGGAGCGCGGTTACATCCTGCGCCGGATCATGCGCCGAGCGATCCAGCAGGGAAGGATCCTCGGGCTGGAGGCGCCCTGGTTGGGCCGCTTCGCCGAGCGGACGATCGAGACGATGGGCGATACGTACCCCGAGCTCGTCGACGAGCGGGAGACGATCGCGCGCTGGGTGGGGGATGAGGAGGAGAGCTTCGGCCGCACGCTGGAGCGCGGGACCGAGCTGCTCGAGCAGCTGGTCATAGAGGCAAGAGAGTCCGGGACGTCCTGGATCGATGCGGCCGATGCCTTCAAGCTCCATGACACTTTTGGGTTTCCCTACGACCTGACCAAGGAGCTGCTTGCCGAGCAGGGCCTCGCCGTCGACGACGGCGGCTTCGACGAGCTGATGGAGGAGCAGCGCCAGCGCGCGCGGGTCGGTGCGGCTACAGCGCACGGCTCAGAGGCTCGTCACGGGCGGGTGATCGCTTTCGCCTCCGATGCGCCACCGACGCGCTTCGTCGGTTACGAGACCCTGCGCGTGACCACCGGGGTCGCCGCTGTGGCAACCGACGACGGCACGGCGCTGGTCAAGCTCGAGGAGAGTCCCTTCTACGCTGAGGGGGGAGGGCAGGTTGCCGATTCCGGCTTACTGCGCTGGAACGGCGGCGAGGCCAGGGTGATCGACGTCTACCGGATCGGCGATGACCAGGCGCTCGAGGTTGAGTCCGCAGAGGGTGCGGTCGAGGCCGGCGCGCCCGTCGAGGCGGTCGTCGACCGAGTCGCGCGCCACGCGACGATGCGCAACCACACCGCTACCCACCTTCTCCACGCGGCCCTCCGCGAGCGGCTCGGTGAGCACGTTCGCCAGGCGGGTTCAGCGGTCCGCCCGGACAAGCTTCGCTTCGACTTCACCCACGGTCAGGCGCTCGGGCCGGAGGATTTGCGCGCGATCGAGGATCGCGTCAACGAGCGGATCAAGGGAAGTCACCCGGTTCGGTGGCTGGAGATGGAGCGCGCGGAGGCGGAGCGGCTGGGTGCGATGGCGCTGTTTGGCGAGAAATATGGGGAGTGGGTACGCGTGGTCGAGGTGGACGGTGTATCGCGCGAGCTGTGCGGCGGCACGCATGTGGCCAATACCGCGGAGGTGGGGATCTTTACGATCATTTCGGAGGGCTCCAGTGCCGCCAACGTGCGGCGCATCGAGGCCCTGACCGGGCCGGCCGCGATCGATTGGTTTCGCGAGCGAGAGCACCGTCTGCGCGAGGTAGGTGAGTTGCTGGGGTCCCCTCAGGACCCGCTCACCGGTGCGCGCCGGGCCGCCGAGCGCCTGCGGGAGGCGGGCAAGGGAGAGAAGCAGGCGCAGGATCGACGCCTGGATGACGAAGTGAAGGCACTCGCCGGCGAAGCGATCGAGGTCAGCGGCCTGAAGCTCGTTTCCTCCACCGAACCTCTGCTTCTCGACCCGAAGCAACTGCTCGACCTTGCCAAGCGGATCCAGTCCGCACTGGGTGCGGGCGAGACCGCGGTCATGCTTGGCGGCGCCGGGGACAAGGTGGGACTCGTCGTGCTGCTGTCCAAGGCCGCGGTCGAGCGGGGTCTCTCGGCTGCCGCAATCGTCAAGCGGGCAGCTGCGGTGATCGGCGGGGGTGGCGGTGGAAATGACCAGATGGCGCAGGCCGGCGGGCGGGATCCGTCGAAGCTGGGGGAGGCCCTCGAGGTAGCGCGGCGGATGATCGAGCACGAGCTCGGATGATGGCCACCCTGTTCAGGCGCTTCTCGTGTCTATCTACGACGTGGGGACGCTGGAATCGGTCGGGGTGAGAGTGCTCGCCCTCGACTACGGCACCGCCAGGATCGGCTGCGCGATCTCGGACCCGAGTGGGACGATTGCGACACCGGTACCGACGGTCGAACCGCCCGAGCCGCGGGCGGTCGCGGACCTCGTAGAGGCATACGGGGCCGAACGCGTGGTGGTCGGCCTGCCGCTTCACCTCAGCGGCAAGGAGGGCTCCCAGGCCGAGCTGACCCGAAGCTTTTGCGCGGAACTGGAAGCATTGGTCGATGTGGCTATCGAGACCTACGACGAGCGCCTGACCACGCGTATGGCCGAAGCGAGTCGCCACGAGGGTGCAACGGCGCCCCCCGACTCACTGGCGGCGGCGCATCTTCTCCAGACTTATCTCGCGGACCAAGCGGCCGTTCAGGAGACTCAATCCGCGGAGGGGGAGGGACGCGGTGAGCCAGGAAGGGACGAGTCCGATGAGTGACGACTGGCTCGTGGACGATCCCTTCGGCGACCCGATTGATCCGGCCGCCGCCGCACGCGAGGAGCGCCGGCGCGAACGCGAAGAACGCCGTCACCGCCGCGATGAGACGCAAGGCGAGCAGGAGGCCCCTTCGCCTCCGCCTGAGCCTTCAGCGCGCGCGGTTGCCTCCGGCCCGAAGGAGGATTTCTGGGACGAGCCGGCATCGAACGATCCGCCGCTGCCCCACGAGCCGGCATCGCACGATCCGTCTCCGGCCCACGAGCCGCCCGCGGGAGGGCATGCCGGCGGCGCTCTGTCCGCGGTCCGAAGGCATCCCCTGCGAGTCGTCGCGGTAATCGCCGTCATCGTCGCGACCTGGTTCCTTGTGGCGCTCTTCCAGCCATTCCATGGCGCTGGATCGGGCCGGGTCGCCGTCACGATTCCGAAAGGCGCGAGCGTCGCGGAGGTTGGTGATCTGCTCGACCGCGAAGGAGTCGTAGCCAGCTCCACGCTCTTTCAGATCCGGGTCACGCTCGCGGGCAAGCGCTCCGATCTGTTTCCGGGCCGCTACCTGCTGGCGCGCGACATGAGCTACGGCGCCGCGATCGGCGCGCTCTCGGCTGCCCCGGCGGAAAGGACCACCACCTTGACGATCCCCGAGGGCTACAGCCGTGCTCAGGCCGCGGCGGTGGCCCGGGAAGTCAGGCTGAAGGGCAGCTACCGGAAGGCGAGTGCGAACTCGAGATACCTCGATCCCGCCCGCTATGGAGGCGCCGCCGCGAAGAACCTCGAGGGCTTCCTCTTCCCAGACACCTTCGAACTCAAGGCGGGGGCGCCGGTTGCTGATCTGGTGCAGCTGCAGCTGCAGGACTTCAAGCGGCGAATCAAGGGCGTTGACATGCGCTACGCCCGCTCGAAGAACCTGACGACCTACGACGTGCTCACGATCGCCTCGATGGTTGAGCGCGAGGCGGAGGTCGAAAGCGAGCGGCCGTTGATCGCGGCCGTCATCTACAACCGGCTGCACGAAGGCATGCCCCTTGGGATTGACGCGACGACCCGGTTTGCAACCGGCAACTACACGAAGCCCCTCACCGAATCGGAACTTGCCGTCGAATCGCCGTACAACACACGGACTCATACCGGTCTGCCACCGGGCCCAATCGACAGCCCGGGACTCGCGTCGATAGAAGCCGCCGCGCATCCGGCCCGGGTCGACTACCTGTACTACGTGGTGAAGCCGGGTGCCTGCGGCCGGCACGCTTTCTCGTCGACCGAAGCCAAGTTCAATGCCGATGTCGCCCGCTACAACGAAGCGCGAGAATCGGCCGGGGGCGAATCGCCCGAGACCTGTGGCCGATGAGCATGGGTCGAGCTCTCCCGTCGCTATTGCCGTTGCCCGCCGCGGCCTGGGAGTCGTAGGGCGATGCGACGGCTGGCGGTCCTCGGGCACCCGGTTGGGCATTCGCGCTCGCCCGCGATCCACAACGCCGCTCTGGCCGAGCTCGGGATGGCGGCGGATTGGAGTTACGAGGCGATCGACGTCGCGCCGGATCGGTTTACCGAGCATGTCGAGGCGATGCCGGGGGAGGGGTTTGTCGGTGCGAACGTCACCATTCCGCACAAGACGGCCGCGCTGGCGCTGGCCGATGTCCTCTCAGAGACGGCACGCGAGATCGGTGCCGCAAACACGTTGAGCTTCGCCGAGGGGGAGATCCGCGCCGATAACACCGACGCCGATGGTTTTATGGACACGCTGCCGGAGTCGGCGAGCGGCAAGCGGGCGCTTGTGCTCGGTGCCGGTGGCGCGGGCAGAGCGGTGGTCTGGGCGCTCCTGCGCGAAGGCGCCGGCGTGGATGTCTGGAACCGCACCGAGCTTCGGTCGCGCGACCTCTGTAGAGAACTCGGGGGGCGGCCCGTCCAGGTGCCGGAGCAGGGTGCCTACGGGCTGATCGTCGACTCGACATCCGTCGGATTGAACGGGGAGGACCCATTCACCGAGCTGCCGCTGGCACCCGACGGGTTCGTCCCCGGACAGATCGTGGTCGATCTTGCCTATGGCGAGCGGCCGAATCCGCTGCTCCTCGCCGCTGAGGCGGCCGGAGCGACCACCGTCGATGGGATCGAGGTCCTGGTTCGTCAGGGCGCGCGCTCCTTCCGAATCTGGACCGGGCGCGACGCGCCGCTCGAGGTCATGCGAGCCGCAGCCCGGCGCGTATAGCCTAGGCGGCGCATGAGCACGAGATTTCGCTTCACCACGGCAGGGGAGTCGCACGGCCCGGGGCTGGTTGCGATCGTCGAGGGCATGCCGGCGGGCATGAACCTCGACCTCGAGGCGCTTGACCGCGACATGGCACGACGACAGTTGGGGCACGGCCGGGGTGGCCGGATGAAGATCGAGTCCGACGCGGTGGAGATCCGCTCCGGCGTGCGGCACGGGCGCACCCTCGGCAGTCCCATCGCGGTGCTGGTCGCCAACCGCGATTACGCCAATTGGGAGGAGCGGATGAACCCGTGGCCGGTGGACGCTGAGATCGAGGAGGTCCACCTGCCGCGTCCCGGTCACGCGGATCTCGTTGGCGCCCAAAAGTACGGTCACGACGACATCCGAAATGTGTTGGAGCGGGCCAGCGCTCGCGAGACGGCGGCGCGGGTTGCGGCCGGCTCGATCGCCCGGGGCCTGCTCAGTGCGCTCGGAGTCGGCGTCCACAGTCATGTGACCCAGATCGGCTCGGTGAAGGCGCCGGAGCGCTCGGACCTCGGTTCAGCCGACTTCGACGGGGTTGACGAGGATCCGGTGCGTTGCCTGGATGCGACTTCGAGCGCGGCGATGGTCGAGGAGATCGACCGGCTGCGCAAGGCCAATGAGAGCCTCGGCGGCAGCTTCGAGGTGCGCGCCTTCGGCCTCGTGCCGGGGTTGGGCTCTCACATCTCGTGGGAAGAGCGTCTGGACGGCCAGCTGGCCGGTGCCGTCGCTTCGATCCAGTCGGTGAAGGGGGTGGCGATTGGCGAAGCCTGGGAGGTTGCCGGCCGGCCCGGCTCGCAGGCCCACGACGAGATCTTCTGGTCGGAGGACCGGGGCTATTACCGGGAGACCAACCACGCGGGAGGCCTCGAGGGTGGAATGACAAATGGGATGCCCCTTTCGGTCCGTGCCGCCATCAAGCCGATCTCGACGCTGACCAAGCCGCTGCGGTCGGTCGATACCGCGACCAAGGAGCCCGCGGAGGCCCTGCGGGAGCGCACCGACTCGACCGTCGTGCCGGCGGCCGCGGTTGTCGCCGAGGCCATGGTCTGCCTGACCCTGGCGCGCTGCTACCGCGAGAAGTTCGGCGGCGACCACATCGATGACGTCCTCGCCGCGGTTGATGCCTACAAGAGGCGCATCGATTTTCGCGGATGACGCGCTCGCCCTCCAGGCCAAGTTCGCAGACAGGAAGGCTCGTGGTGTGAAGCGCCCGGCGATCGTCTTCATCGGCTTCATGGGCGCCGGAAAGTCGTCGGCGCTCGCGGCTGCCCGCAGGGCCGGCTTGAAGACCACCGAGACCGACGACCTGATGGAGCGTGAGCTGGGGATGCCGATCGCGGAGGCGTTCGAGCGGCATGGCGAAGAGGCGTTCCGCGAGCGCGAGGCAGAGGTCGTCGGCGCCCTCTTGGAGGATGCGGACGGAGGCGCCATTGCCCTCGGTGGTGGAAGCGTGCTATCCGAGCGCGTCCGCTCTGCGCTCCGGCGCCACACCGTCGTCTGGCTTCAGATCGACGCAGGCGAGGCCTGGCGGCGGATAGCCGGAAGCGCACGCCCGCTTGCGCGCAGTGCGGAGGATGTCGTCCGGCTGATGCAGATCAGGATGCCGCTGTACGAATCGCTGGCGGACGCGATCGTGCCGCAGGGTGGCCGCGAGATGCTCGGTCGAGCGCTGCCGTCGATCCAAGCGCTTGCCGAGCTGCCCGCGGGGGTGAAGCTGCTCTGGGCAGCCAGCGGACCCGGCGAGTATCCGGTGCTGGTGGGCTCGGGGCTGCTGGAGGCCGGATGGTGGCCGCTGGAAGGCCGTCGCTTCTGCATAACCGATACGGCGGTCGGGGCGCTGTATTGCGATCGCCTCGGGCCTCTGGAGGCGCGGATCGAGGTGGAGCCCGGCGAGACCGCGAAGACGATGGCCGAGGCGGAGCGGGTGTTGCGCGAGCTTGCCGGAGCGGGGATGACCCGCGAGGATCATGTGGTTGCCCTCGGGGGCGGTGTGATCGGCGATCTGGCGGGCTTTTGCGCGCACACCTACCAGCGCGGCGTCCCGGTGGTTCAGGTACCGACCTCCCTCGTTGCCCAAGTTGATTCCGCTTACGGCGGCAAGACCGGCGTCGACCTTCCCGAGGGGAAGAACTACGTCGGTGGATTTCACCTGCCGGCGGCGGTGATCGCCGACACCTCTACCCTGGCGAGCCTTTCACGCGAGGAGCTGGCCGCCGGATTCGTCGAGGCCCTCAAGACCGGCCTTCTCGCCGGTGGCGCCCTCTGGGAGCGGGTACGGTCATTGGAGACGCTGGACCCAGAGGCGCTCGATGACATCGTCTTTGCGTGCGCGCGCTACAAGTGCGAGATCGTCGCCGTCGACGCGCACGACACCGGCCTCCGCGCGGTTCTCAACCTTGGCCACACCGTCGGGCACGCAATCGAGGCGGCCACGGGATACTCGCGCTACCGTCATGGCGAGGCGATCGGGCTCGGCTTGCTGGCGGCGCTCAGGCTCTCCGACGCGCCGGAGCTTCGGGAAGAGGTTGTCGGCGCGCTGCGGCAGCATGGTCTGCCGGTCGCGCTCGATGGGATTGTCGACGTTGATGCCGTGCTGGAAGCGCTGCAGCGGGACAAGAAGCGAACCGCGGCAGGCATCGGCTTCGTCCTGCTCGCCAAACCTGGTGCGCCACGGGTGGGGCAGCTGGTTGATCCGGATAAGGTCCGCCGGGCGGTGGAGGAGCTACGCAAATGACCAATGCTCACAACCGCGTTGCGGTCCTCCACGGGGTCAACTTCGATGTTCTCGAGCGCCGGGATCCGCAGATGTACGGGGGGCTATCTCTGCGCGAGCTCGAGGTGAAGATCGAGCGCTGGGCCCGGGAGTTGGGGCTGGAGGCGATCTTCTTCCAGACCAATTCCGAGGGCGAGTTCGTCGAGTACCTGCACCGGGCGCCCGAGCTCGCCGACGCGGTGCTGGTCAACGCCGGGGCCTGGACCCACTACAGCCGGGCGATTGGCGATGCCCTTGCCGTCGCCGGCATGCCGGCGGTCGAGGTGCATCTGTCGGATGTCGAGTCGCGCGAGGAGTGGCGTCGCGTCTCGGTTTTCGATGGCCTGGTGGTGGGGAAGGTGGCCGGCAAGGGCCCCGACGGCTATCGCGACGCGCTGGCGATGCTGGCACGCGAACTAGGCATCGCCGGCGACCGATGATCGAGCGCGGCAACCGTCTCGCCCGCCAGGTGAGCGAGCGGGAACTGGACCTGATGCTGGTCACGGACCTCGTGAACGTGCAGTACATGACCGGATTTGGCGGGACCAACGCGGCTTGCATCTGCGGCGGGGACGTGCGCTTGTTTCTCACCGACTTTCGCTACACCGAGCGGGCCGAGGCCGAGGTGGAGGGATGGGACGTCCTCACTGTTGAAGATGACTGGCTCGGTGGAATAGCCGCGCACCTGTCCGGCCGGACAGGTTTCGAAGACGACCACGTTTCGGTGCGCACCCTGGCGCGGTTGGAGGGGAAACTGCCCGACGGTGTCGAGCTCGTCGGGGCCGGCGGGATCGTCGAGGGTCTTCGACGCGTCAAGGATGCGGCGGAGCTCGAGAGGATCACGATGGCCTCCGCGCTGGCAGATGAAGTCTGGCGCTGGAGCATCGCGCGGGGGCTTGCGGGTCGCAGCGAGCGCGATGTCGCCGCCGGCGCCGAAGCCCACATTCGCGAGCTGGGGGCCGAGCCGTCCTTTCCCGTGATCGTGGCGGCCGGTCCGAATGGCGCCCTGCCGCATGCCGAGCCCGGCGAGCGGACGATCGGCAAGGCGGATCTCGTCGTCTACGACATGGGGGCGAAGCTCGAGGGGTACTGCTCAGACGGCACCCGTACCTTCGCCACCGGCGAGCCCGGCCAGGAGGGCCGGGAGGTATACGAGCTCGTGAGGGCCGCCCAGGTCGCCGCGCTGGATGCGATCGCCGCCGGCATCGGGGGGGAGGACCTGGATGCGATCTCGCGCAGGTTGATCGATGAGGCCGGCTACGGAAAGCACTTCGGCCATGGCTTGGGGCACGGTGTTGGGCTCGAGGTTCACGAGGCGCCACGTCTTTCGCCACGATCGGAGGACGTGCTGGAAGTCGGGGAGGTGGTGACGGTCGAGCCGGGCGTCTACCTGCCCGGCAAGCTCGGCGTGCGAATCGAGGATCTGGTCGTCGTGACGGAGGATGGCTGCCGCAATCTCAGCGGTATTCCGAAGGAGTTGCAGGTGGTCGATTGAGGACCCCTTCCGGCTCGTGGGATCGGACGTGTGTTCTCATGAATCGAGCGACATCTCTTCTGCAGCATTAAGTCGCAGCGCCGCAGCGCCGATGCGCACCTGGTGAGATTCGCGGCGAAGACAATGCGCCCGGTGCCGACCGTCAGCAATGACGAGGCATCCCTGCCTCAGAACGAGTCGTTACTGGCGATTCGCGAGGACGCACGGAGGGAGCGTCTGCTGGACATGCAGGTACGGCTGCGTCCATATCGCCTTGCCTGTTTCGCGATTCTCGCTCTGACGCTCGGGTCGGTTGGCTCTGAAGTCGGATGGTGGTGGCTGGCGCCACTCACCATCGGCCTCGCCGGTTTCTCGGTCGCGGACCGGTTCATGTCAACCAGCTCTCACCCCGCCGTTTGGGCAGCCATAGCCTGGGGAATCCTCCCTCTGCTGCTGGCCGATTCCGTGGTGATGACGGGGGGTGCTTCAAGTCCGGTGCTGATGTGGTTCGCGCTGCCCGCGCTTACGCTCGGGGCGCGCTTCGATCCGCGTGGCATCGTGGCCGGAACCGCGTACATCCTGGCGCTGCTCTTGCTCAGCACCATTGCGCTCGATCCCGTCAGCGCGTCGGTACATCACCAGGCGGTGATTGCGTCTGTGGCGCTGGTCATCTGTTGCGTGATCCTTTCCGGCGCCCTCGTCGAGTCCGACCGGGCTCACCGCCGGCGCTCAACGCTCGATCCGCTCACCGGGCTCTCCAATCGCAATGCCCTGGAGCAGCGCTTGGCGGAACTCGACGCTCAGTCCGCGAGTGAAAGCCATGGCTTTTCACACGCACTGCTGCTGTGCGATCTCGATCACTTCAAGCGCGTGAACGATCAGCTGGGGCACGTCACCGGCGACGCCGTGCTGCAGGAGGTCGCCTACGCGATGCGAGCAACCCTCAGGGCGGGCGACTCGATCTACCGCGTGGGAGGCGAGGAGATCCTGGTGGTCTTGCCAAGCGCCACTGAGGCGGAGGCGGCTGACATTGCGGAGCGCCTGCGGTCCGCTGTCTACGAGCGGCGCCCGTTGGGGGTTGCCGTGTCCATCAGCATCGGGGTTGCGGTTTCGGAGTCAGGCCCATTGGATACGGACGATCTGGTCGTTCGCGCCGATGCGGCTCTGTACTCCGCGAAGGCCATGGGGCGTGACATGGTCGTCATTGGCCGCGGTGACGGTGTGAACGCTCCCAGCGGGACCGCCGAACGCAATGACGATGGAAACGGTCGCGTAGATGGCAATCGCAACGAGATCGTCGGGCCTGTGATGCCAGAGCCACTCAGCGACTGAGGTCCAGCCCGGGCCTCACCCGTGCCGCAAACGCGGCAACCAGCTCAACCGTCGCCTCGACGTCGGCAAGGTCGACCAGCTCCACCGGCGAATGCATATAGCGCAGGGGAATTGATACGAGTCCGGTCGGGATGCCAGAACGGGAGATCTGAATCGCGTCGGCATCGGTGCTCGTGCCGCGACCGCTGGCGCTGATCGTGTAGTCGATTCCAGCCTCCTCCGCGACCTCCACCAACAGCTCGAAGATCTGCGGAGAGAGGGTTGAACCGCGGCCGATCGCCGGCCCCGATCCGAGGGGGTGGCTGCCGATCTCCTTCTCCTCCACGCCAGGGGCATCGGTTGCGTGCGTGACGTCGACGGCGATGGCGAGGTCCGGTTTCACCTCGAAGGATGAGGTCCTCGCTCCAAAGAGGCCGATCTCCTCCTGGACAGCGGCAATTGCCGCGAAGCTTCCGGCGAGGGAATCGCGCTCATGGCAGCGCCGGAGCGCCTCCAGGGCGACGTATGCCCCAAGCCGGTTGTCGAGCGCGCGCGACGCAAGGCGGCCGCTGGAGAGCTGCCACGGCTCAGCGGCGATCACCACCGGATCGCCGATTCGGATCAGCGCTTCGGCCTCCTCGCGACCGGCGGCACCGATGTCGATGTGGAGGCCTTTCAGCTCCACCACCTTCTTGCGCTGGTCGGCGTCCATCAGGTGGAGGGGCTTGCGCCCAACCACGCCCGGGACCATCCGGTTTCTCCCGCGCACCTCAATCCGTTGCCCCACGAGGATCTGGGGGTCCCAGCCTCCGATCGGGGCAAAGTAGAGGAATCCCTTCTCGTCGATATGAGTGACGACGAGGCCAATCTCGTCGATGTGACCGACCACCGCGAGCAGCGGCTGGCTCTCGCCGATGCGAGCTATCGAGGAGCCAAGAGCATCCGCGGACAGGGAGGCAAAGGCGGCTGCCTCGCGCCACACGGCGGCCGCGGGACCCTCGTGACCGGATGGAGCGGCGGCGCGAAGGAGCTTCTCGAGCAGAGGCGGGACGTCAGTCACCGCTACCAGTATGTCGGGTTCCGCGACCGGTCTCAGGGAGGCAGCGCAAATCGGCTGCCGGAGCCGCGGCGATTCGAATAGCTTGTCCGAGATGAGAGACGGCGGTTTCACGGCGCTTGTCACCGGAGCGTCGAGCGGCATCGGCGAAGCCGGCGCCAGACGGTTGGCTCGTGAGCCCGGCGCGGAGCTGATCCTCGTCGCGAGGCGCGAGGAGAGGCTGCGGGCACTGGCTGAATCGCTTCCCTGCAAGGCGACCTACCTGGCGGTTGATCTGACCGAGATGGACGCCCCGTTCCGGATTCGCACCCACGTAGCCGAAGAGCACGGCCGCCTGACACTGCTCGTCAACAATGCGGGCGCCGCCTGGCGCGGGAGCTTTGGCGAGACCGGTTACGCGAACGTCCATCGTCACATGCAGCTCAACTTCGACGCGGTTGTGCGGCTAGCGGAGGAGCTGTTGCCGTTGCTCCGGACATCGGCGCCGAGCGCAATCGTCAACGTCGCCAGCACCGCGGGTCGCGTTTCTCGCGCTCGCACCGGCGCCTATTCGGCGAGCAAGTTCGCCCTGATCGGCTGGAGCGATTCCCTCTATGCCGAGGAGCGCCCGCATGGCGTCCATGTTGGGCTCGTGCTTCCAGGCTATGTCGCAACGGAGGGCTTCCCGGCGACCGAGCTGCGCGATAAGGCGCTGACCCGCTGGATCGTCTCCAAGCCGGAGAGAGTCGCCGAGGCGATTGTCGAGACCGGCCTCCGGGGCAAGCCGGAACGCTACGTCCCGCGTGCCTACGCTCTCGCCGGGATCCTCCGCGCGCTGGCTCCGGGCCTGGTCCGGCGCGTCCTGACCGGGGGCGCTGCGCAGAGCTTCACCACCAGCACGGCCGCCGAATCCGGCGACTGAACCGCGCCGGCCCGCCGGACGCCGGCCCTGCACCGGGAGAACGAGGTTCTTAGGTCCTTTAGCCGCCGATGTGGCCGAACCGGCAGTAACGGAAGTGGAAGACGATGCTGGTGTTGTTGGCGGACAGGCCGGCCCGTTCGGCGAGGATCGACTCGTGCGTTGCTTTGATCCTTTCGCCCGCCTTGAAGTACTTGCCGACCAGTCGCAGCCGCACCTCGAGCAGGCGCATCGATTCGAGCCAGCGTTCGATCCGGTGGCTGTCGGCGGCGGGCGGTGGCACCACCGCAAGTTGCTTGATCAGCATGCCGAACGATTCGGAGACGCGAATGAACTGCCTGCCCGCCGGCGCCAGTTCCCCCGTGTTCACCCGTTGCTTAGAGCCGGCCATGATCCGTTCGTTCGCGGACCTGTTGACCTTGCAGATCGGCTCGACCTGGGCCAGGTAGCTTTCTCGGGTCGGTTCTTCCACGGCGCCGGCGAGCGCCGCGAAGGCGAGCATTGCGGCAAGCGCCGCGACGGATGTCCCGATCGTCTTCCTCATCGCTCCCTGGAACCTCAAGCGTAGAGACTGCCTCGAGATGGCGCGCGCTCTAGGATTCGCCACCTTGATCTCAACCAACCAATTCAAGACCGGATCTCATATCGAGATCGACGGGACCGTCTTCAAGATCATCGAGTTCCAGCACGTCAAGCCGGGCAAGGGGGGCGCGTTCGTACGCACCAAGCTGCGGAAGATCGACGATGGCTCCGTTCAGGACAAGACCTTTCGCGCGGGGGAGAAGTTCCGGCCCGTGCGCACCGAGTCGCGCAAGATGCAATACCTCTATGACTCGGGTGATGCGGCTGTCTTCATGGATACACGGGACTACGAGCAGCTGGAGATTCCGCGCCAGGTATCCGGTGAGGCGATGAGGTGGCTCCTTCCCAATAGCGAAGTGGAGGTGCTCTTCGTCGATGACCGGCCCAGCGACGTCCAGGTACCGAGCACGGTTGAGATGAAGGTGACGCAGACCGACCCCGGCGTTAAGGGCGACACCGTCTCCGGCGGCGGCAATAAGCCGGCGACACTCGAGGCCGGCGTCACGGTGCAGGTGCCGCTCTTCATCGAGGAGGGCGAGATGATTCGCGTCGATACCCGCAGCGGCGAGTACGTCTCCCGCGCGTAAGCACGGGGGCCTCCGAAGCGCGACAATGGCGTCGATGCGCCGCTCTGAACAACGTCGTGACGCGGTCTTCGCCTGCTACCAGCGGGACGTCACCGGGCGTTCGCTCGGGGAGCTGCTCGTGGACGCCCGACCGTTCACGCGTCAGCTCGCCGAGGGGATGGAGTCATGCCGCGATGAGCTTGACGCAACGATTTCCCGTCATGCGAAGGGCTGGACGCTGGAGCGAATAGCCCCCCTTGAGCGCAATGTGATGCGCGTCGCGCTGTACGAGATCGAGCACAGCGAGGATGTGCCGGATGAGGTCGCGATCGATGAGGCGGTTGAGCTGGCCAAGCGGTATTGCGGTACCGACGCACCTGGCTTCATCAACGGTGTCCTCGGCGCGGCGATGCGCGAGCGCGAGGGGGTGCGATGAGTCGCCTGCGTGAGATCTCGGCGCGCCTGCAGGCGATCGCGGAGGAGCTGGAGGGATCCGAGACGTCCAATGCCCGCGCGGGGGAGCTTGCCCACGAGGCTGCGGAGCTCTCGGCAGAGGCCGTCGAGGAGGCCAACCGCCGCATCCGAGAGGCGGAGAGCCCGTCCGAGTGAGCGGGCGCCCCGGCTGCTGATGTACCCCGAGGACCTGCGCTCGCTGGTGGACGAGGCGCTCGCAGCGCTTCGCTTCTCGACGGCGGCTGCGACGGACGGTCTCGAGGAGGCCATGCGTTACTCGCTCCTCGCCGGTGGCAAGAGGATCCGGCCGGTTCTCGCGCTTGCGACCGCCCGGGCCCTTGGCGGCGACCCCGGGCACTACCTGCCGGCGGCGTGCGCGATCGAGCTGATTCACACCTACTCGCTCATCCACGACGACCTTCCCGCGATGGACGACGACGACCTGCGCCGGGGTCTTCCTACCGCGCACGTCAAATTCGGCGAGGACGTGGCGATCCTGGCGGGGGACGGGCTGTTCGCCGAGGCGATCCGTCTCTTCTGTGGACAGGGGGGAGAGCCGGCCCGCGTCCTGGCTTCCCTGGCTGAGCTCACGGCAGCGACCGGAGTCGACGGGATGGTGGGCGGGCAGTACGTCGACGTTATGGGCAAGGAAACCGACGCCGAGGGCCTGCGGGCGCTACACGCGCTGAAGACAGGCCGGCTGATAGGCGCCAGCGTCGAGATCGTGCTGATCCTCGAAGGGCTCGCCGAACCTGAGACAATTCCGTATCGCAGGTTCGCCGGCGAGCTTGGCGTTCTCTTTCAGATCGTGGACGACATCCTCGATGTGACAGGGGACGATGAGCAGCTTGGAAAGCCCAGTGGAAGCGATGAGCGACATGGCAAACTCACCTACGTCAGCCTCTTTGGCCTCGAGCGGGCACGAGAGCTGGCGGCAGAGTCTCACGCAAAGGCAACTGAGGCCCTCGATGAGGCGCACGGCGACACCGGTGACCTCAGGCAGGTGGCCGACTACATCTTCACCAGGAACGCATGAGCGATAGCCAGCAGACGCCAGAGGACGAGGGCGGTTCACGCCAATCGCTGCTCGAGCAGATTGACGGTCCCGCCGATCTGCACGGGCTCGACGACGAGCAGCTGCAGCAGGTCGCGCAGGAGATGCGCGACTACATCATCGACACGATCGGTGAAATCGGCGGCCACTTCGGTGCGAACCTGGGGACCTGCGAGCTGGCGGTGGCTCTGCACAGCCTGCTCGATTCTCCCCGCGACAAGATCCTCTGGGACGTCGGCCATCAGGCCTACCCGCACAAGATCCTCACCGGTCGGCGCGAGCAGCTGCCGACGATCCGCCAGTACAAGGGCCTTGCGCCCTTCTGCTCGATCTTCGAGTCCGAGCACGACATCATGGGCGCCGGTCACGCCTCGACGTCGATCGGATACGCGGTCGGTCTGAAGGAGGCGATGCGAAAGGGGATCGGCGAGGACGGCAAGGTCGCGGCCGTGATCGGGGACGGGGCGCTCACCGGTGGCGTTGCCTATGAGGCGCTGCATGCGGCGGGCGGCCTGCAGACGCCGATCGTCGTCGTGCTCAACGACAACGGCATGTCGATTTCCCCGAACGTCGGCGCGCTCTCGCGGTACTTCAACCGGGTTCGCCTCAACCCGCGTCTCTATCACGCCAGGGAGGGTGTGGAGGGCCGGCTGACCAAGCTGCCCCTTGGCCTGGGTGGACGGATCGAACGGCTCGGGCCGGAGATCAAGGCCGCGATCAAGGCCTACTGGGCTCCCGGTCTCCTCTTCGAGGAGCTCGACCTCGCCTATATGGGCGTGATCGACGGCCACGACGTCCACGCCCTACGCACGGCGCTACGGGAAGCCTTCGATGCGCAGCGCCCGGTCGTCGTGCACATCCACACCGTCAAGGGCAAGGGCTTCGCTCCATCGGAGGATGGCGGGCTGGAGGGCATGGAGAAGTGGCATGCGGCCAAGCCGCGCTCGATCATCAACGGCGAACCGGCAGCGTCCAAGCCGGTGCCGGTGAAGGAGTCCGATTCTCCGGACTCGATTGCGCCGGAGCGACTGGAAACGCCGCCACCACCGAGCGCTCCCCCTCAATACACCAAGGTCTTTGCCGACGCGATGGTCGCCGAGGCCAGGCGGGATGAGCGGGTGATTGGAATCACCGCGGCGATGGCGGGGGGGACGGGCCTGCAGAAGCTCGCCGACGAGCTGCCGGAGCGCTACTACGACGTCGGCATCGCCGAGCAGAACGCGGTGCTCCTCGCCTCAGGTCTGGCGCTGCAGGGTGCGAAGCCCGTCTGTGCGATCTACTCGACGTTCCTGCAACGTGCCTACGACCAGATCATCCACGACGTTTGCCTGCAGGAGCTCGACGTCACCTTTGCGATGGACCGAGCGGGGCTGGTGGGTGACGATGGGCCCACCCACCATGGCGGCTTCGACGTCTCATATTTCCGGCCCCTGCCGAACGTCGTCGTCATGGCCCCTCGCGACGAGGCCATGCTGGTCCATATGCTGCGCACGGCGATCGCGCACGATGGTCCGGTCGCGCTGCGCTACCCGCGCGGGGCGGCTGAGGGCGTCGACCTCCCAGCCGAGGCGGAGGAGCTTCCGATCGGCAGTGGCGAGCTGCTGGCGAGCGGGAAGAGGGTGGCGCTGCTTGGTTACGGTTACGGCGTGTCGGTGGCACTGCAGGCCGCCGAGGTTCTGGCGGGCCATGACATCAGGGCAACGGTGGCGGACGCTCGCTTCGCCAAGCCGCTCGATGCCGAGCTTCTCGAGCGGCTCGCTATCGGCCACGACCTGCTAGTCACGATCGAGGAGAACGCGCTGCCGGGAGGCTTTGGCTCCGGCGTTCTTGAGCATCTTGAGGACGCCTTTGCCGATCGCCCGGAGGAGCGAGCGCGCGTCCTGCGCATCGGCCTCCCGGATCGCTATGTCGCCCACGGCAAGCCGGCGCTTCTGCGCGAGGAGGTTGGCCTGACGGGCGACACGGTTGCCGAGCGAGTGCTTGCGTCACTGCGCTCTGGCGAGCCGGCCCTGAGCTGACGAGGCTCTGCGCCGAACGAGCGGCAAATGCGCATCAGCGATCCTGAGCTTGCATCAAAGCGCTCAATCGGCTAGCCTGCGCCGGCCTCTTGGATGGCAGCTTGAAACATCCGCATTGCGCGGTCCGTTTCTGGGGTTACCACAGGGAGAAGAGGCACTGAGTCTCGGGACAGGCCAGGCGGCTCCGCCTACCAAGGCGGAGCCCTTGCCTGCTGCCTGTCCGGGTGTCCGTAGCCCGTGGCCCAATCGGCCGGCCTGGATGGCGTCAAACCACGCGGTCGTGAGATCCGGCTTGGCTGGCTGGCCAGGCTCGCGATGCGCCTCGTACATCCGCTGGTCCTGTTTCGCGCAAGCGGGGTCGGTTGCTACGGTCACAAACAGGCTGGTATTCAGAGCGACCGCGTTCGATTCAGGCCCTGGGTTACCGGCTGCATAACGCCATGTGAAAGGCAAGCCCGCCGTGAGGCGGAGCACGCAAAGTCAACGGGACTCCTGATGAGTCGGCCGGACCGCCGCAGGCGGAACGAACTTGATCCGGGGAGGTCTCGTGAATCCGGGAATAGGCGGCTCTGCGCCAAGGAGAGCCCATGGGCAAAAACGTGACTCGCATCGCATGGACGCAACCCTCCAGGTTGCTTCCGGCGTTGTCCCCGTCGCACGACAGCTGATTCTCGCGGCCTTCCTGTTGCTTGCCGTCAGTGCGGCGTGGGCGCCCGCACCAGCTCATGGCGAGGTGTCTCTTAACCGCGACGGCGCCGTCGTCTCGGAACGGATCGACGTTGGCTTCAGTCACACCTGTGCAATTGCCGGGGACGGCACCGTTCGCTGCTGGGGCGAGAACAACTTCGGTGGCGAAGGCCTGTTGGGTTACCCGGGTACTCCCATGGCCACCTCGCCCAATTCGGTTGGCCCGGTGGATCTGGGGGCCGGCCGCACGGCGGTAAAGATCGCGACCGGCTCTGATCACACCTGCGCCATCCTCGACAACGGCTCGGTGCGCTGTTGGGGCAGTGGCGGATCCGGTCAGCTTGGCTATGGCAACACCAACGCGATCGGCGACAACGAGACTCCGGGCTCGGTGGGCCCGGTAAATCTGGGCGCAGGTCGCACCGCGGTTGCGATCACGGCGGGCGCGTTCCACACCTGCGCCATCCTCGATAACGGCTCGGTGATCTGCTGGGGCTACAACAACTTCGGCCAGCTCGGTAACGGCAACACCAACACTATCGGCGACAACGAGACGCCCGCCTCGGTCGGCCCGTTGGACCTGGGCCCCGGTCGCACCGCGGTTGCGATCGATGCCGCCTATTACAACACCTGCGCGGTTCTCGACAACGGCACGGTGC
>JBAVGD010000090.1:0-8500 GCA_049684635.1 Solirubrobacterales bacterium
GATACAACTGGGGCAACGTCGGCACCGAGCGTTGGCAGAGCATGTCGACGCTGTTCGGATCCTCCTATACGACTCTGACCCAACTCAGCAGCAAGCCGGTGATCTTCGCCGAGACATCCAGTGGCGAGACCGGCGGCAGCAAGGCCGCCTGGATAAGAGAAGGGTTCCTGCGCACCATCCCCCAACAGTTTCCCCGTGTGTACGCGGTGATCTGGTTCAACGCGGTCGCCGAGGAGGACTGGCGGATCAACACGTCGCCATCTGCGCTCGAAGCGTACCGGGAAGTTGTGGCCAACTCGCTTTACGGCGGTCCGAATCCCGCACCGGAAGCAGTCCCCACAGGCGGCGGCAAAAAGGGTGGCGGCGGTGGCAAGAACGGTAGGAAGCAAGCCTTCGTCAAGAGCCTCCGCGTGACCCCGTCGGTTGCTCCGACCAGGCGAGTTGCAAGATCGCACGCCAAGGTGCTCTACGCGCTTTCGCACCGCGCTCCCGTCCGCCTGACGCTGCGCAGCCTGAAGGGCAACGCCCATTTCGAGCTCACCGTCTCCCCCAACCGGAACCGTGGACGGATCAGGCTGGCGCGGATCGCCAGGGGTTCCCGACTGCGACTGGGCGCGTATCGTCTCACCGCGGTGCCGCTGGAACCCGACGGCAGCACGGTCGGACACAGGGACGCGCGATTCCGGGTCGTCCGTCGCTGATATGGACGACCGTTTGTCAAGTCCCCAACCACCAAAGGCCCACTGAAGCGGGCCTTCTTCTTGGCCCAGGAGGCGGCGGTCGACCTGGTGCGCGACGCGCGGTCAGGCTGATATGCGCGGGTTGGCTACCGCAGGACCGGGTTTCGTCTCAGCGCCCGCTGTCTAGGGTCGAGCGTCGCCGCAAGCGGCTGCTCATAGCGACATCGCGGATGCACTGCGCGAAGGGCCGAGCCCGCCGCCTCCTGGGCCAAGCAGTGCTTGGTGGGCTCAGTCGGCTGTCGTAACCGCCCAGCAGAAGCCGCTCAGCTCGCGGGCGACGGCAACCGCGCAGAGGGTGCGGCGCTTGCCGCGCTCTGAGTCGAGTCGCACCCAGCTGCGGTGCAGGCGTTGCTGTGCCTTCCAGGAGATCGCGCAGACCGCCTGGGGCTGTCCCTCCTGGCGGCGGCGCAGCGCCGTGCCTTTGCGCGGCACCCGGCGGTAGTGCCAGGCCGCCTCGACCAAGAGACGCCGGGCGTGACGGGACCCGGACTTGGTGATCGAGCCCTGGCGGCGGCGCTCCCCGCTGCTGTCCTCGGAGGGAACGAGGCCGAGGTAGCTCATCAGCTGCGTCGGCCGGGCGAAGCGCTCGAAGTCGCCGACCTCCGCGCAGAGGCCGAGGGCGCTCAGGGTGTCGATGCCGCGCAGGCAGCGCAGGCGAGCGACCGTCTGCTCCCAGGGGGATCCCTCGACGAGGGAGGCCATCTGAGCCTCGAGACCCTCGCGTCGCACCAGCAGGGCGTCGATCGCCCCGATCCCGTCGAGCAGGACCGACTGCGCCACAGGCTCTGGGAGCCCGACCCTCCCCAGCCAGTCGAGGTGGCGCTGGGTCCAGTTGTTGCCCTCAAAGCGCAGGTCGTGGCGCAGCAGGAGCTTGCCGACCCGGTGGCGGGCTCGCATCAGGTCGCCGCGAACGTCCTCGCGGGCGCGGACCAGATCTCGCATCGCCTCTTCGGCGGGGGTCGACACCCGCACCGGGTGCAGGCCGCCGATCATCAGCAGCCGCACGAGCCGCTCGGCGTCGCGGCGGTCGGTCTTGACCCGGTCGGTGGCGGGGCGCTCGATCTTGCCCGGCGCGGCGACGGTGCAATCGATGCCCCTCGCCGCAAGGCCCCGCGCCAGCCCGAAGCCGGTCGGGCCGGCCTCATAGGCGACCCGCACCGGAGCCGGCAGCCCGGCGCAGAACTCTGCCACCTGCTCGGTCGCTCCACCCATTCGCTGCACCGCCAACTCACCCGACTCCGAGTCGGCGATCGCCGCGACGACCTTCGCCGCGTGAACATCGAGACCCACCCACGTCCTAACCTGTGCCATGTCGGCACCCCCATGATTGCGGTCCTCGCCGAGGCCGTTCCTCGGCGACAAACCCGCGCATCTCATGCGCGGGTGCCGACCTTTACGCGGGGTTCGGATCGAGCCGGCGCTCAGGTGGGCCGGCCATAGGGTCTAGGAAGGCTCGATCGGCGCGGCTTGTGCTTCGGCGAGGCGGGCGCGGATCTCTGCCCGGTCCTCGGCGGAAGGGATGTGGCTCGACGGCCGCATCGCTCTCCTTACGTCCCGAGCCATGAAGACACCCTCCAGCGAGACGGCGCCCACCCAGCCGATGGCCACCCCTTCTAGTCCCCCCAGGCTCGCGCCGACCGCGGCGGCGAGGAGCTCGAACACTGTTGCAAGCCAGATAATTGGCAGGGCAGGGCCGATTCGATGCTCGACGCGATGCACGGCGATGAAGTGCATTCGCACGGTATCGCCGAAGACTCCAAGCGCGAGGATGTGCAGCGGGGTCGTCGCCGCAGCGGCATACCGCGCGCCGAAGATTCCCAGCAGTGGCCCGGCCGTCGGGAACAGCAGGGCATTCGCCAGCAGGCCGAAGGCGACGGAGAGGCGCACCGTGAAGCGAAACCGCTCCGCGAGCCGATCGTGTTCGCCGGAGCCGATCGCGTAGACCATCGTGCTGAGCGACCAAGGCACCATGAATATGAAGCCGGCCACCATCCAAGCTATGTAGAAGCTGGCGTTCGCTGCCGCGGAGACGAGCACGACGACGAGCACGGGAATGAGCAGGTCGGGGGTCTTGGCGGCGAGGTTGAAGAGGTGGTGCGCAAAGGCCGAGCGCCGTAGGTCCTTCAATAGGCCGAAGTCCGGCCGCAGGTTGTCCGCACCGCGGTTGGTGTAGAAGCGGACGAGCACCACCATTGAGACCGCTATGCCGAGGGTCCACGCGGAGTAGATCCACGCCGCTCCGGCGTCGGGGATCAGCAGCGCGACCGGGATCAGGGCGAGGAGCTTGACCAGGGCGAAGACGACGTTGCGGCTGAACTGCAGTCCGCCGCGAAGCAGGCCGATCAGCGCCTGATCCAGGACCAGCACTGCAGCCGTCAGTCCGACGCCGACGGCGAAGAAGGCCGTCGAGGCAACATTCGCGTGCAACGCGGTCAGGTTGTCTGAGAGCTGCGGGACGATCAGGGCGAAAGCGAGCCCAAGAACCGAGCCAGTCGCCGCGGTCACGGCGAACGCCGCGTTGACCATCGGGCGATGTCCCTGCGTCCGGCGAGGCAATTCGCCCATCAGCAGCGTTCCCAGTCCCAGGGTGGCGAAGAAGCCGAGCAGCGTCATCGCCGACGTCGAGGCGCTTGCGATGCCGACCGCGCTCTGGCTGAAGTAATGCGCAGCGACCAGCCAGAAGATGACGCCGAGGCCGGAGGTTGCCAACGCGGTGCCCATCATCGAACCGGCGTTGACAAGTAGCGACCGGTTGAAGCTGATCGCCGCGGCGATCTTTTCCCTAGCGGCCGCCCGGCGCATGCTTCTCCGGTGGCAGGGACGACGTGTCGTAGATCACGATCGGCCCGTTCGAGTAGATCCGATTGAAGCCGATGCGGAGTTTGAACTTGTGCAAGGCCACAGCGCTGATCGGTCGGCGATGGTTGAAGGCATTCGGCTCGTAGCGCTCGAAGTAGATCCCGACGACGGGCAGCGAACTGCTGAGCCGACCGTCGACGACGATATAGCGGACGTGGCCGTCGCCGATTACCTTGCGATCGGCCGGCGTGAAGGTGTTGCTGAAGAAGACGCTCGCGACGGGTATGTCGCCGATGTAGCCGAGCAGCGGATTGAGGTGGGCGTAGGAGGCGAGGAAGGTCGCGTTGGGCCGGTCGACGAGGATCTTGCTGCGCGCCGGCAGGTGCTTCGCCGCGAATTGAGACGCGGCGATGCCCTGGGCACTGACCGAGCGGCTCTCCCCGCTGATCAGGAAGGGGCCGGGGAGGCGGGTGACTGGGGACTCGCCGACAACGAAACCGCCTAGGAAGATCACGGTTGCCAGCGCCGCGAGAGCGGCGTTCAAGGCGACCCCACGACCACGGCGCCTCACCCGTGCGGTCCAGTCCTGGATCAGGATGGCAACCAAGAACGCCAGGCCGAGGAAGACGAACTCCGAGGCGCGCTGCGACGTCTCGGTCCCCGCCAGCGTCAGGCGAAGCCCCAGGGTCACCGGGTAGAGCGCTCCCACAATCGCCAGCAGCCGCCACATCACCGGTGCGCCGCGCCGCCGCCAGGTGCGCCAGAGGCCGAACGGGATGGCGAGGAGGAGGGGAACGACGGAGGCGAGGGCGAGGGCGCGGGCAGCGAGGGAGTTGGTCTGTCCGCTGGACTGGAAGAGGGTTTTGGGCCCGCTGTTGCCGAGGATGAGGTCGATGGTCGATTCGACCGCGCCGGTCAGCGTACCGCCGAGCTCGGCCACCGTCACCTGCTGAGCGACGAAGAGGAACCAAGCGGCCACCATGGTGGCGAGGATCAGCGTGGGGAGCGCCGGGCCGAGCCGTATCCACCTCGGTCCCGGCATATCCTCGATGACCGTCGGCACGGAGGCGTTCAGCGGTACCGTCCGGCCGCGCTCCCGATCAGCGAGCCATGCGAGCGCAGTCCAAGCGAGGAGGAACGTGAGCACCGCGTATGAGGTCATGTGGTGCGTGACCGTCAGCGTGGCGGCGAGGATTGCGATTGCCGCAAGAAGCTCACGGGACCCGGCGCGACGCTTATCCGAGCCTTCGCCGGACCACAACAGGGCGGCCATCAGCACCGACGCGGCCACGGGAAGGGCCAGCGACTCGTAGCCGAACTGGGAGTCGAAGTAGAGAAAGCTCGGGTTGCAGGCGTAGATCGCGACGCCGACGCCAGCGCTGCGCGAGGAGCCGGTCACGCGCTCCAGGAAAAGGAAAAGTGCCAGCATCAACGTCGCTCTGGCGATGCCGATCACGATCAGAGCGGTGTGGAAGATATTGATATGACAAAGGGAGGCCAGGGCGGCGGTGACCGACTCGAGCGTAGGGTAGCCGGCGTAGCCTTCGACCAGAGGGTTGAAGGTGAGGTAGTGGCCGGAGATGAGCAGGTCGCTGGTCTGCCGCCAGGTGGCGAGCTCGTCGTGGAGGTCGAAGCTGACCGGGCTGTGCAGAATCTTCACCCCGAAGAGCGCGATGCCAAGAATCAGGACCAGCGCGAGCCGCTCCGCGCGGGAAGCGGAGGTCGAGAGCAGGCGAAACGCGATCGGGCCGTAGACGAGGCACAGTCCAGCCCAGAAGAGCGCCTGCGCGGAAGGTAGGGATTCGCGTGCCGCGTTGTCGCCGAGCGCCACCAGCATAAGACCGGCGGCGGCGATGATCGCGAGCAGCGGCGCTGCCCCGAGGGATACGCGGCCACCTTGCCGACCGACCTCTCGCGCCGAGCGGCTTCTCCGGACTCGCCCGCGCGCCGCCGACGCCGCGGTCGACGTCTCGGCCGGGCTCACAATTCTGCTCCGACGTCAAGGGCGACACGGCGGTACACGCGACCTTCGCTGTAGAGCGTCGCGACAATCGGTTTGCTGCTCTTCACCGCGGCTGGTGGCAGCGTTGCCTTCCATTCGCGATTGGGCCCTAGGTCCAAGCGCCAGTGGCGCAGAGGTCGTCCCGCCTGCGTGGTGCGCAGAAGGAGGTGTAGCGATCGCCCCGCGTGGTTTGTCACGCCGATCCTGGCGCCGAAGGTTTCGCCAGCGCCCCTCGGCAGTATCCAGAGGACGGTGAAGTGTTCGCGGTTGAGTTGACGGTTCTGCCCCGTACTCGCGATCGCTATCGCCATGCCCCCGATCACGGTCGCCACAAGCAAACCGGCGATCGACGCGTACCCGGGCAGTTGCGGAGCCGAGAGCTGTAGGGGCGACGAGGGGCTGACGGCGCGTCTTCTTAGGGCGACCGCCGAGCAGCCGATCGACACCACGACGAGCAGCAGCGCGTAGACCGTGGCACCTAGCGGGATCACGGTCTGTAGCACAAGGCCGCCCAGCGCCAGCACGCCCATGCTGAAGATGACGACGAGCACGAGTCTGGTATCCCGGTCTATCTCGCCGGGAAGGAAGATCGCCGCCGCCACGGTGTAGCCGGGGAGGATGAGCACAAGGGGAGCTACGACGACCGCTCTCGCCGCGTCGGGAATGGGCAGGATCAGGGCGAGGATCGCCAGCAGCGTGAGCCCGACGACGAGCAGTAGATCGGCGGCTCCGGAGGTTGACGATTGCTTCACGCTCGACCCTTCTCGAAGTGCCGGATGGTGTCGTAGTAGAGGCGCTCGAGCTCGGGCATGACGACCTGAGGCGTATAGCGGCGGGCCCGCTGCACGGCGGCTCGCCCGAGCCGCTCCCGCAGGCTGGCGTCGCCGATCAGGCGTGCCATGGCGGCCTTCAGAGCCGCCGGGTCGCCACCGGGCACCAGTAGCCCAGTCTCGCCGTCATCGATCATGTCCTCGTGTCCGCCGGGGGTCGCCCCGATTACCGCACAACCCTTGCTCATCGCCTCGTGGACCACATTGCCGAGGGCCTCCGGCGCGATGCTCGGCGCGACCGCAAACAGCGCTTGCTCCCACATCGCCATCACGGTTGCATGCGGCACGTACGTCAACACGGTCACTCTGTCGGGGAAGCGCTCCGGCGTATCGGGGCCGCGGGTGCCGACCAGCACCAAGGGCGGCGGGTCGTCGAGGTCATCGTACGCCGCCAGGAGATCGTAAATGCCCTTGTACCGCCTCAGGTGGCCGACGAATTGGATGTAGGGCTCAGTGGGCAGCTGGGCCATGATCTCCTGGTCGACCGGTCCGTCATCCTCCTCGTGGAAGTTCGGGACGATGGCCGAGAAAGCGCCGGGTACGGCAAGGTGGCGGTCCATCTCGCCGGCCACGAAGCGGCTGACGCCGTGGATTGCTGTCACCTTGTGGCGCAGCAGCGGCTTTGAGCCGAAGACGCTCGCCGTGGCCAGCGCTCCCTTGGCGGGCCCGTAGGTCGATGACGCGCAGGTGAGGCACTTAACGGGCGAGGGCCCCGAGCATCGCTCGCCTTTGCGAACCAACGTAAACACCGCGCAGAAGTTTCCGTAGTCCCGGGCGGATAGCAGCAGCGGCGTGCCGATGCCGACCATCGCCGCGGCGGTCGTGTGCGCGAGCCAGCCGTAGGCATGCACAACGTCGGGGCGGAAGTCCCGGATCAGCCGCCGCAGCTGCAAGGTGGCCTCCGGGTCCGGGAAGGGCGGGGCGTGGTGTCGGTAGGGGTCTTCCGAGAGCCACGGCGCGCGGCTGGTCAGATCGCGAATGCGGTGGATCTCCACCTCGCCCTCCAGCTCGAAGGCCGGCGCGTTCGGCTGCCACGCGGTAGCAATCACCACCCTGTGCCCTCGCTCGGACATGTGCCGGGTGAGCAACTCGGCACTGCGTGCGGCACCGCCAACGACCGGTTGGTACTCGTCGCTTACCACGAGGACGCGCAGCTTCTCGTCACCGCCGCAAAGCGAGCGTCGGCGGACACCGTGCAAGGCGTTTTGCCGGCGGCGCGCTCGTCGGCGGCTGCGCAGGTAGGCAATCGGACCGTAGGCCATGCCCAGCAGCTCCCGACGGACCAGCGGCCGAGGGAAGTCGGCCTGCCGCCCCCTGTTCTTCTCGGAGCTGGAGGACAATGCGAACGCTAGGCCCCGGGGCAGCTTGCGGACGATGTCGAGCAACAGGCCGGGATGGTCGATAGCGGCCTTGGTCAGGCAGGCGGTCAGCCCGATGCCGTACCCCCAGACGCGCTGCTCTAGCTCGCGGTACTCAAGCGGGTGAGCGTGCCAGACGATTGCCGCGGGGTCGTGGACGATCGTGTGGCCGGAGAGCAGCACACGCAGGAGCGCCTCGATGTCGTCTCCGTCGTGGGCGACCGTCCCCGGCCCGAGGGCTGGATCGAACCCTCCCAAGCGCTGCAAGAGATGGCGGCGGAAGGCCATATTCCGGCCCGCGCCGAGGTCCCCTACCGTGAATGGGAAGAGCGGCCGGTCGGGGGGCGGGTCGTCGAGGTCAAAGGTGCGAATGTCAAACCCGCCTATCCGCCCGCCGAAGCCCTCTATCCAGCGCTGGGTCGGCGTCTCGAGGGCGCCCGGCAGCGTCAGACCTGAGGTGGCGCCGACCCTGGGATTACCGGCAAATGGCAGGGCGAGTCTGGTGAGCCACTCGCGATCGACGGTGACGTCGTCGTCGGCGAAGACGACGATCTCTCCGGCGGCCGTCTCCAAGCCCTTGTTGCGCGCGTTCGAGAGGCCTGGCTCGGTTTCGCGCACGACGCGGACCGGCATGTCGCCGGGCAGCGGTTTCTCCAAGCGCACTGCGGCGTCGCCCGCGGTTGCGTTGTCGACGACGATCACCTCGCAGCGCTCGGCGGGGTACCGGCATTTCGCGATCGAGGCAAGCGTTTCGCGCACGGAGTCGGGACG
>JBAVGD010000091.1:0-2233 GCA_049684635.1 Solirubrobacterales bacterium
GCGCCAGGCCACCAAGGACGCCGGCAAAATCGCCGGGCTCGAGGTGAAACGGATCATCAACGAGCCGACCGCGGCCTCCCTCGCCTACGGGCTCGACAAAGAAGAGGCCGACCACGCGATCCTCGTCTTCGATCTGGGCGGCGGCACGTTTGACGTCTCGGTGCTGGAAATCGGCGACGGGGTCTTCGAGGTGAAGGCGACCGCCGGCGACAACCATCTCGGCGGCGACAACTGGGACAAGGCGATCGTCGAGTGGCTGGTCGCCGAGTTCAAGCGCGACCAGGGAGTCGACCTGGCGCAGGACAAGAACTCGCTGCAGCGCCTCTACGAGGCTGCGGAGAAGGCGAAGATCGAGCTCTCCTCGACCCAGGAGACTCAGATCAACCTGCCCTTCATCACGGCGGTCGAGGGACAGCCGAAGCACCTCGACCTGAAGCTCACCCGCTCGAAACTCAACGAGCTGACCGCCGACCTGCTCGAGCGGATCGTCGGGCCGGTCAAACAGGCGCTCTCGGATGCAAGCGACGCCGACATCGATCACGTCGTGCTGGTTGGCGGGATGACCCGCATGCCGGCCGTGCGGGAAAGGGTCAAAGAGCTGACCGGCAAGGACTCGCACCAGGGCGTCAACCCGGACGAGGTCGTCGCGGTCGGCGCCGCGATCCAAGCCGGCGTGCTGGCCGGCGACGTTAAGGACGTGCTGCTGCTCGACGTCACCCCGCTGACCCTGGGCATCGAGACCAAAGGCGGCGTGATGACGAAGCTGATCGAGCGCAATACGACGATCCCGACCAAGAAGTCCGAGATCTTCTCGACGGCCGATGACAACCAGCCCTCGGTCGAGATCCATGTGCTGCAGGGCGAGCGTGAGATGGCCGGTGGCAACAAGAGCCTCGGCAAGTTCCAGCTGAGCGGCATCCCACCGGCCCCGCGCGGACTGCCGCAGATCGAGGTCACGTTCGACATCGACGCCAACGGCATCCTGCACGTGACGGCGAAAGACCTGGGGACCGGCAAGGAGCAGAAAATCGAGATCAAATCCGGCTCCGGCCTCTCGGAGGAGGAGATCCAGAACATGGTCTCCGACGCCGAGGCGCACGCCGAGGACGACCGCAAGCAGCGCGAGCTCGCTGAGGCACGCAACATCGCCGAGAACGCCGCCTACCAGTCCGAGAAACAGCTCAAAGAGCTGGGCGACAAAGTCGACGACTCCGCCAAAGAGGAGATCGAGGCGGCGATCAAAGACGTGCGCGACTCGCTGGACTCCGGCAGCGCCGAGGAGATCAACTCGAAGACGGAAGCCCTGACGGCAGCCTTCCAGAAAGTCTCTGAGCAGATCTATGCGGCTGCCCAGGAGCAGGCGGCGTCGGCCGATGGCGCTTCTGCTGAGGGCGGTGCGTCGGAGGAAGAGGAGGAGGTTGTCGACGCCGAGGTCGTTGACGAGGGCGACGACAAGTGACCTCGCCTCGGGACGGAGATCCACGGGAGCGCTCGGCGGCGGGTCCTGTCGCCGGGGATGGGGGGGCGCTGCGGGCGGGGGCGTCCTCGACCCCCCCATCCCCGACACCACCCGCCGACGGGAGCGCGGCTGAAGACGCTCACGGTTCGGAGGCGAGTGCTTCTCCCGGCTCTTCTCCGGAAGCCGGCGCGGAGGTTGAGAAGGACATCGCGGCGCTTCTCTCGGATACGCGGCGGGAGCGGGACGAGTACCTCGAACTCGCCAAGAGGACGAAAGCCGACTTCGAGAACTACCGGCGGCGCATGGCGGCAGAGGTCGATGCGGCGCGACTGCGCGGTAAGGGAGAGCTGGCCAGGGAGCTGATCGATGCGATCGACAACCTGGAGCGAGCACTGCAGGCGGCTGAAATCGATCCGGACAGCGACGATTCCGCAGCCGGAGGTAACCGCGCGGAGGGCGCCGGGGGGCGGCTCGATGCCCTTGGCCACGGCGTGCTGCTCGTATTCCGGGGGCTGCAGGAGGCGCTTGCCAGAAACGGGATCGAGGCGCTTGACCCCAAGGGAGAGAAGTTCGACCCGGAGTGGCATGAAGCGCTTTCGACTCAGCCCGGCGGTGGAGCCGCGGCGGGTACCGTCCTCGAGGTTGTGCAGAAGGGCTATCGGCTCGACGGCCAGCTGATCCGGCCGGCCCGGGTCGTGGTGAGCGCGTGAGGAGTGCCTTTGGCTGAGGACCTCTACAAGGTGCTGGGCGTCGCCAAGGGTGCCTCCGCTGAGG
>JBAVGD010000092.1:0-5104 GCA_049684635.1 Solirubrobacterales bacterium
GAGCGCCACGAGCGCCGCGGCCGCGATCTCCTTCACGCCACCCCACATCGCATAGCCGTAGAGCAGGGCGGGCTGAGCGACGATGAAGGCGGCAAGCGCGCGTAGACGAGAGTGGCGGACAAATCCGAGGATCTCCCACAGCGCCAGCGAGAGCATCGCCGCGACGAAGGAGAGGTAGGGCTGGAAGACCCACGCGAGGTCCCCTCCGACCAGCTTCTGTGCGGTGCCGAAGGGAATGAAAGCACCGATCGGGTAGCCGCTTGCGAGGTTCGCCTTCAGCGTGGCGTAGTAGCTGGACGGGTCGAGCCCGGCGAGGCTGCGACCGTGTTCCATGATCCGATCTGTCATCGCCAGCCACGTGGCGGTGTCGTCGAGCTTGATGTAGCCGGCGAAGGTGGGATGTCCCGAGAGGATGATGGGGGCTCCGAAGACGGCGAAGACACCGACTGCGACCGCGACCGGCCAGCCACCGGGTCGGCCGAAGCGCCAAGGGAGGGAGAAGCCGACACCAAGCACGGCCAGCAGAACGATCGCCGGGACCGTCAGCTCTACAGTGGCGTCACTCCAAGTCGTGAACCCGCCCACAACCACGATCGCCGCCAGGCCGGCCGGCGGGACCAGCGCGCCCGGCAGGCGCCGCCCGCAGAGCACGTCGACCAGCAGCCCGAGCCCCGCGCAGAGCGCAAGCAGGACGAGCGGAAAGACGATCCAGGCGGCGAACAGGCTCACGCCAACCGTGATTCCGCTCAGCCGGCCGGCTGGACTTTTCCGGAGAGCGCGAGGTTCATCGCGCGCTTGGCCGAGGGGCTGTAAACCTCGATTTGGACGCTGTTTTCCGGGCTGGAGAAGTAAACGCTTGTCGGTGTGTCTTCGCTGGTCACCACTTCACGCCCGTCAGCCGCGTGGTGAACGATCGAGCCCTGCCGCTTAGCGAAGCCTTCCAGGGCTTTTGCGGGATCCGACAGCGGATAGCTGCCGATCGTCAACGACTTAGGGGATCCTTCCCCCGCGCCGGTCCCTTCGGGCACGTAGAGAAGCTGGACGCCACCTTCGCCCAGTTCATTCAGTTCAAGCTCCTTGCCCGGCACCGGGCCCGCCCAGTAAATCGGCTGGCCCAGCGTCGCGGCAACTTCACGCAGTTCGTCGACCGCCACGATCCGTGGCGGGCCAACTTCGGGTTCCGCCGGTTCGGACGAGCCGTTGTCGCTGCGTGTCGCCAGCCAGGCGACGAGGGCTACAACGACGGCAATCGCCACCACACCTCCCCGCAGGAGATTGCGGCGATTCGACGCAACCGTCTTCGACTTCCCGACAAGCTTCCCGGCCGTCCCGCCACCGTCCCTGCGGACCGGGCGGGATGGCGTCGTCTTCCCAGGCGCGGCAGCGTCGGCTTTCGGGGCCGGTCCGGACGGCTCCTTCTTCTCGCTGCTCTCGGCGTCGGCTTTCGGGGCCGACCGGGACGGCTCTGTCTCCATGTCGTTGCTTGCGGTCAGAAGCCGCTCGATTCCCAGATCAAATTCACATTTCCCCCCAAACTCGCTATGAGGTTACCGCACGGCAATCCGGCGCAGAGATGCGTAGTCCGCCTGCCGAAGGCGAGCGATCCTGCCTGTCTACGCAGTACCGCGGCGATCGCTGAGACTGTGTCAGGCCGAAGTACCCTTGCCCGATGACCCAGCGCAATCGCCGACGTCAGCGGCGCCGGGGCGGGATGCCCAGCAAGGTCGTCTTCGTCCTGGCCGGGATGGTCGTGATCGGCGTGATCGCGGCGGTCGGCATCACTTCGTGGGTGCTCGACGTCGCCGCCAAGGCACCTTCGCTTGACGCCTGCAAGACGGTCAAGCGCGGCGACAACTCGGTCCTCTATGCCGCCGACGGCAGCAAGCTGGGGGTCATCGCCTCCGACGAGGCGCATGCCCCGATCTCCATCGAGCGCATACCGAAGGCTCTCCGGCTGGCAACGGTCGCGATCGAGGATCAGCGCTTCTACCGGCACGGGGCAATCGACTTAGAGGGCATCGCGCGGGCGGCGGTCAAGGACATCGAAGCCGGGGGCGCCGTCGAGGGCGGGTCGACGATCACCCAGCAGCTCGTCCGCAATCTCTGCATCAGGCACCCGGCCCGCAACCTTGAACGCAAGGTCATCGAAGCGAAGCTGGCACTCGAGTACGCCGAACGCCACTCGAAGCGCGAAATCCTCGACCAGTACCTCAACTCGGCCTCATACGGCACGATCGACGGCTCAACCGCGGTCGGGGTACAGGCCGCCTCGCGGATCTACTTCTCGAAGCCCGCCTGGAAGCTGACTCTGGAGCAGGCGGCACTGCTGGCCGGCCTGCCGCAGGCGCCATCGGAGTACAACCCGGTCCTCAACCCCCGCGGTGCCCTGGCGCGCCGCAATGAGGTGTTGGCGAAGATGGCGCGCCTCGGCTTCATCTCCCAGTCCCGCGCCCGCACCGGAGAGCAGGAGGGTCTCAACCTCAGCCCGGGCAACTACTTCGAGCACCGTCAGCCGTATTTCTTCGACTACGTCGAAAACGAGCTGATCGAAAGGTACGGAGCCAACACCGTCCGCAAAGGCGGGCTGAAGGTGTACACAACCATCGAGCCCCGCCTGCAGGAAGTGGGTCTCGAAGCAATGCGCTCCACCCTCCCCTACTCCACCGACCCCGCCTCAGCGCTGGTCTCAATCGATCCGGCGACCGGCGACGTCAGGGCGATGGTCTCCAGCTCTGATTACGAACAGAGTCAGTTCAACCTCGCCGCCCAGGGCCACCGGCAGCCGGGTTCGACCTTCAAGGCTTTCGTCCTGACGACGGCGCTCAAGCAAGGGATCGATCCCTATTCGACCTACTACACATCGAAACCCCTCGACCTCAACCTGTCCCAGTGGGGTCACTGGGAAGTCCACACCGCCGACCAGGGCTATCTCGGCAGGATCAACCTCGAGCAGGCAACCGTCGCCTCCGACAACACGGTCTTCGCGCAGCTCGACCTCGATGTCGGGCCCAAGAACGTCGCGGCGACCGCCAAATCGATGGGGATCGCGACGCCGCTGGACGGCATCCCGGCCGAGGGAATCGGCGGGCTGCGGATCGGCGTCTCGCCGCTGGAGATGGCGGACGCGTACGCGACGCTGGCCTCTGGCGGCATCCATCGGGGGCCTGTCGCGATCCGGCGGGTGGTCTTCCCGGATCGCCGCGTCGACCGCCCTGGGCGGACCGCCCCGAGGCGCGTCGTCCCCGAAGCCGTTGCGTATCAGGTAACGCGTCTCCTGCACGACAACATCACCGAAGGCACCGGCACCGCGGCGTACACCGGCTGCTCCGGGCAGGCCGGCAAGACAGGCACCACAGATCGCTTCACGGACGCCTGGTTTGCCGGTTACCAGCCAAACCTGTCGACGGTCGTCTGGGTTGGCTACCCCCAATCCAACGAAATCGAAATGACGAGCGTGCATGGGATCACCGTCTACGGTGGAACCTTTCCGGCGGAAATCTGGAACTCCGTCTACTCGAACGGGGAAGTCCCGTGTGAGGACTTCCGTCAACCGAGGACGGCGATCAGCTGGGCTCCGTTCTACGGCAGGTTCACCGCATCGGCACCGCGAAGCGGCGGTCATCATTCGGCACCGAGCGAAGCGGCCAGAAGGATGGGGGAAGAAGCAACCGGCGGATACAACCCCGACGCCTACGCCCCGGGTGTCGGGCAGAAGCCGACACCACTGCCGAAGCCCCCGCCGGCGGCGCCTGGAGGTGGAGGCAGCAACATCGGTGTCGGTGGCGGCGCCGCCACCGAAGGGGCTGGAGGCGGTTAGCTGACAATCGATCCAGGCGTGACCTATGCCCTGATGTGGGTCGGCTTTGGCGCCTACGTCGGCCTCCTCGTGGCGGCGCCATCGCTGGATCGCCGTCTGGTTTGGGGGGTGATCTGCACGCTGCTGCTCGCCTTCGCGGTCGCTCCGCCGCTGCTCTCCCACGACGTCTACAGCTACATCGACTACGCCCGCCTCGGTGTCGTGCACGGGCTCAACCCGTACGTCCATGCACCCGCCGCGGCACCCGCCGATCCGGCCTTCACGGACGTCGAGTGGCGGCACACGACGAGTGTTTACGGGCCCCTGTTCACGCTGCTCACCTACCCGCTCGCCTGGTTAAGCGTCGGGCTTGCAACTTGGGTACTAAAGGCGCTTGCCGCGGCGGCGGTGCTCGCGATCGCCCTTCTGCTGGCCCGGCTCGCGCCCGCGCGGGGCATTGATCCACGGCGCGCCGCCGCCTTCGTCGCCCTCAACCCCCTCGTCCTCGTCCATGTCGTCGGCGGCGCACACAACGACGCCGTCGCGATGCTGCTGGCGACGCTCGGCGTCGCGATGGTGCTGTCTGCCCGTGAGACCGCCGGGGGAGCCGCCTTCGCGGCCGCCCTTGCCATCAAGACGCCCGTCGCCCTGGCTGCACCCTTCGCGCTGATCGGCACCCACCGCACAACGAACGAACCGCCGACGGGACGAAAACGGGTCTATATCTCACGTTTTCGGCCTATCGGCAGGCTGTTGCTTGGGGCCACACTGGCGCTGGCGGCGATCGCGCTCGCCGCCTACCTTGCCTTCGGCTGGCACTGGCTCGACGCGCTCACGCTGGTCGCCCAGCGCCAGGGTAAGACCAGTCACCTCAGCATCCCCACGACGTTTGCGCGCATCACCGGCCTCGACTCAGACTCGGTCCGAACCGCCGCCCTGACCCTCTACGCCGTCTTCTTCATGTACCTGCTCGCCTGGACCTGGCGCGGCGGCGATTGGGTTCGCGCAGCCGCCTGGGCCTCCTCCGGCCTCCTCCTGGCCACCGCCTGGTTGCTTCCCTGGTACCTGATCTGGGCGCTGCCGCTCGCGGCCCTCTCGCGAGATCGACCGCTCCAGCTCCTCCTCCTCGCCCTCACGGCCTTCCAGCTCGCCGCGCGCCTCTAAGGACCTATTCCGTTGAAACAATTGTTTGGCCCTATCCCCCCTGGGCCCTGTCGCGTAGCGATCTAGCAAATTATTAGGTCTGTCCTGCCACAACGGGAATATGCTCATCCTGTGAGCAGGAGGAAGGGGAGGGGGAGACTTCCG
>JBAVGD010000093.1:0-2299 GCA_049684635.1 Solirubrobacterales bacterium
AGTCTGCGACGTGTGGCACCTGCTCTCTGAAAGGATGTTCTCGGCGTGAATCCAATCGGCTTCGCATCCCCGCGAGTAGCTCCTTCACCGCAGCTCATTGAGGCGTTGAAGAAGTACGCGCTAAAGAAAGAACCCGTGGTTCTCAGTAGCGGGGAGCAGTCCGACTACTACGTTGACGTCAAGCAGGCCATGTTGCGTCCCGACCCAGCGCGGATTGTCGGTCCACTAATCGCCGACGCCGCCCACGAGGTTCGAGCGACCACTGTAGGAGGAATGGTCGAGGGAGCAATTCCTGTCGCTTGCGCCGCAATTTATGTCAGCGCCGGTAATGATCTTGTTGCATTCTTCATCCGGAAAGAGCGAAAGAAGCACGGTCTACAACGTCTGATTGAGGGTCCCGATGAGTATCTCCGGCAAGGGACGCGGTGCTTGATAGTGGACGATGTAGTGACCAAGGGAAGTTCCACCGTCGATGCAATCCGCCACGCTAAGGACAAAGGGCTTGTCGTTGCTGGGGCGGTAGCAGTTGTGGATCGGCTTGCTGGCGGGACACAGAAGATCGAAGCGGAGCTTGGTGACGCGCCCTACTGGCCGTTGGTCACGATTGACGAGCTCTATCCCGAGCGAGCAGATCGAGCTTGAACGAATCTTGAGTCGCCTTCTCTGACGGCGCTGCGCGACACCCGGAATACACGCTGCGCCTGGATACACTCTTCCGGTGAAGGCCGCAAGGGGGGAACGCGTCGCGCCGGCGGCTGTTTATTGCCTGCTCCTTGCGGTCATCTGCGGGTTGGGATTGATCGCCGCGCAATGCGCGTGGGCATCCTTCCCCGGCTCTCCAGGCCTGATCGCACTCCAGCGCTCTGCCGATGCGAACGCCTCTGATATCTGGGTTCTAGATTGGCAAACGGGCACCGCGCGCCGGTTGACCCACGAGGGTTACAACGCAGAGCCGGCGTTCTCGCCAAACGGCAGCTGGATAGCGTTCCGGAGCGACTGGTCCAGATACGGCCGCCTCAACATCTGGGCCATACGGACTGATGGGTCTGGTCTGCACAGATTGACGAAGGGACACGGAGAACTGGCGGCAGATTCGCCGGCATTCAGCGCGAACGGCCGCTGGGTCGCCTTCTCAGCCGAAGGGCGCGGTGGTCGGAGTCAGGTCGAGCGCGTCGCCCTCTCAGGCGGGCACCGCCAGGTGCTCGTTCCCGAACGGGGGAAGGTTGCGGCGTTCAGCCCTGCTTACTCGCCCAACGGTCGCCAGTTTGCCTGGGTCCAGTGGCGGGAATCGCGACGCGCGGTCCCGCAGATATACGTCGGCCAGCCGAACGGCCACGACGGCCGGCGCCTCGCGACCGGCCTCGAGCCTCAGTTCTCGCCGGACGGACGAAGCATCGTCTTTCGTAGAGATGGCCGGTGTCGGTCCGGCGAAAGAGGGACCGAGATCGACATCCTCGCGCTCGAAACCGGGCAGTTGTGGCACGTGAAATCCTCCTGCGGCGCCCAGCTTGACGCACCAACTTATTCCCCCGACGGAACCTGGATCGCTTATACGGCCTACTCCGCCGAAAAGTCCGAACTCGCATTCGTCCCGGTCCCCGGTGTAGTGCCTTCGTTCACGCCTCTGGCCGGACTGGGAGCAGACCTTCCCGTCGACGAAGCGCCAAGCTGGCAGCCGGTTCCCTGAAGAGCGAGTGCACCCTGGAGGAGCGAACCGCCGCGCTGGAAGGCAGCGCCCATGTGCCGTACCGTCGCGCACGGCCAACTCGCTAGGCGCTCTTGCAATCGCTGGTCGCCGAGATCCGGGTCGTCAGCCGTGCGGAGATCTATCCGGCTTTCTCTTTGCCCGCGGTTCGACCACCGTCACCGCGGCCCGCAGCAGCAGTGCCCCGAACAGGATTCGAACCTGTGGCCTACTCCTTAGGAGGGAGTCGCTCTATCCAGCTGAGCTATCGGGGCCAGTCGCTCATCGTAGAGCTATCGGCCCGAGGCATCGAGATCCTCGAGGTCTGCGAGATCGCGGGTCCTGCCAGCGGCTCGCTTCATCGCCTTCAAGTCCTCCACCGAGCACACGGCCACCTTGACGCCGAGGATTTCCGTCTCCGTGGAACGGGCAGAAAGCTCCTCGTAGGTGGGCACACCATCAAGGCCCTGAACCACGTCCAAACGGCCGAGATCGGTCTCGACGGCAACCTGCTCGCCACTGGCGAACTGCCCCTCTATGGACGGCTGGCTACTGAAGAAGGATTCGCCGGCTTGCACATGTCCATGGATATCGACGGCGACCGCAGCCAGGCGT
>JBAVGD010000094.1:0-3890 GCA_049684635.1 Solirubrobacterales bacterium
CCCATATTGAGCTGCCCGGGCTCCTTCTCCACCTCGAGGGACGCCCATCTCCAAAGCGGGCGGGCGCGCCACGGACGCGCCTGAGCGGCAAGGCGGCCCTGGTTGCCCAGGCGCTTCTCCTGCGCCGCGAGGATGCCTGGCACGTCGGGCGCCTTGCCCAGGAGGCGGGCGTCTCGGTGGGCCTGGCCCACCGCGTCGTCGCTCGCTTGGAGGGGGAGGGAATCGTCGTCGCCGAGGGCAGCGGTCCTCACCGTGTCCGCCGCATCACCGATCCCGGCGCGCTGCTGGACCTGTGGGCTGAGGAGAACGTGGATCGACCGGTTCGCACCCAGGGCTACCTGCTCGCGCAGACCCCCCAGCGCCTCATCGCGAAGCTTGCGGGGAGCCTCGCCGGCGCCGGCATCGACTACGCCGTGACCGGCGCAGCCGCCGCGAGCCTTCTCGCGCCGTTCCTAACCGCCATTCCGGTCGTCGACGTCTGGGTGAGCGCAAAGACCGCGCCTGAGGTGTTGTTGGCGGCGACCGACTCCGAGCCCGTCGCCGACGGGGCAAACGTAGTGCTTCTCCAGGGCAAGGACGACGCTCCGCTGGTCTTCCGCGAGAAGGTCAACGACATCTGCGTAGCCAACAGGTTCCGTCTCTACGTCGAGCTGCTGCGCGATCCACGGCGCGGCCGCGAGCAGGCCGAGCACCTTCGCCAGGAGGTAATCGGGTTTTGAGTCGCCGCGATCATCACACCGACTATGACGAGCAGACCACCGCCCGCTGCGAGCGCGCACTGGTCACGCTTCTCGGCGATCTCGGCCCCTGGCGGGAGCGCATCTACCTCGCGGGTGGCCTCGCCCCTCGGTATCTGGTCGGCCAGCTCCCCGAGGGGGCGCATGCCCACGTCGGGACCACCGACGTCGACCTGGTGATCGGCCTGGCCCTCGGGGACGAGACGCCCGAGACCTATCGCACCCTCCAGAACAACATCGAGAAGTCTGGCTTCGACCGCAAGGAACCAAGCTTCCGGTGGGCCCGCGACGTCGAGGGAGTCGCCGTCGTCGTCGAGTTCCTCTGCGAGACCGACGACGTCGAGCCGGGACGAATCTTCCGGCCCAAGGGCGAGTTCACGGGATCAAAGCTCGCCGCCCTGAATATCCGCGTGAATGTCGCCACGTGCAGTGGCCCCAGGGTCGACATGTGGGAATTCCAGTCAACGTTGCAACAGATGAAGGTCCGATCCTAGTCACCCGAGGATTGGTGACCTGCTTCATCAGCGTGAGCCGACCAGGCTCGGCCCCTCCCGGGCCTCCCCTGGTCGGCTCACAGCGCGAGCGGTGGTCCGTCCGCCAGCGGGGAGATCCGATGGCCGTCTACGGGGAGATTCTCATGGCCACCGTCATGCGGACTCCGACACCGTTGCATGCCATAATCGTCACGTGGCTACGGGGGCGCCACGGAGAGCGGGTTCCGGGCGCGTACGGCAGCATCGAGGGCTCCGGCCACACACGGTTGTGCTCGAACGCGGCGAAGGGCGGGGCTCGCATGCCGGTGTCCTTGCCGCAGCGGATCGCATCCAAGAAGGGCTCATCGATCGACTTGATCACCCGGTGGGCGGTGCTCTGGGGGGCCACCGCCCCGAACAAGGCCTCCTGTCCGGCAAGCACGCCGAGATCTGAGACGCAGTCCCCGCCGTCCGCTCTGACTTCTACGGTTTGCGCCGCCGTTTGTGCCTTCACCTTCCAGGTGTCTCCTGAATCTGAGATTGGGACTTCAGTAATCCGCATCCTCAAGGCCCAGGAGGACGTTCCCGGTTGCCTTCTTCAGCCGCTTATCGGTGAATCAGGGCTAGCATAAATAAAGGCAGGGCGGGGTAACCCCGCCCTGCCTGATCGGAGAAAGTCAGTTCCCGCTAAGGATAGACCAATTCTCTTCCCACCAGTTCGAGGTTGAAGTCCTGAACTGACTCGTTATGTCCAGCAGGAGACGGCAGCCCTGCCTGTTCATTGACGAGGCCGTTGATACTGATCGGAATGAATCCGAACAGTTTCAACACACAGCCACTCGCGCCCGGGACGGCGAACGAGTTGTCAACGTAGATGCCGTTGTCGAAATGGAGAATACCCAATTCGTCGAAACTGAGTTCCGCTTCCTGGCCCGTGATCGGTTCGTTCGGCGGAGGCGGTTCGGTCGTTTCGGTCGTCAGGTTGAGGACGATCGGATTGGATTCCGAACCGACGTAGCAATTGCTACCAAGCAACGAATTGACCAGGTGAACTTTGATCGGCAACGTCACCGAGTTGAAATTGAACCCGCTCGGGGTACCAGCCAATTCGCTCACGCCGTATAGCGTCAGCGCTTCGCTGCCGAAGAATTCGAGTAGCCAGGTAAGGCCGGTGAGCCCAATCACGCCACCTGGGACTTTCTGTTTGGCTTTGCTCAGGCCGCCCTGCGAGTTGTAGGCGAACCCTTCTAGGAATTCATTAACGCCACCGCTTATCGTCAGTGGATTTTCGATCGGAACCGTCTTTTTCCCCATCTGAAGATGGCCACCGGTCACGTCCGACCTTATGCAGGTCGACAGTTCCGAGTTTTCTTCAGGCGTGGGGCAGCCGGCGAACTGTTCGTAGCCCGGTGCCGGTGATTTGGCTGACGCACCAGCTGCGAAAAGCGCCAGAGCCACGACTGCCGCCCCCATGGCGGCAAGCAGCTTGGCGAGGGTTCTCGACTGGATCATACGTACCTCCCATACACATAGTAGTTTTTGATCTTTACAGAAAGACCAATTCGAACTATCATCTCTGATTGGAGCTCTGAGGTCAAGGGTGAGTTTTAGATCGGGTCCGTGACGCCTCCCCATGCATGCTGTCGAGTACCGCCTCGACGAGCGCACAATCGCCGCCGAGCTCGAGCCGCCCGGCGTCGCCGTCGCTCAATGCATCGAGCCAGGCGGAGACAAAGCCAGTCGCCCATGCATCGGGCGTAGCATTCAGTTGGGTCGTGCACGAAACGATTTGGCTCTCGCGCACCTCCGCGATGACACCGGAGGGGCCCTGCGGCTCTCCATCGGAGGCCTCGACCGCAAGTCTGCAGATGCCCGCAACCTCCCTCGGAAGTTGCAAGAACGGCATCGAGAGCAGAAAGACGGCCTCGAGATCCAAGCCGCTCATTCGCGGGGCCGTCCCCGGTAGATGTCGACGCTCCCAACGGGCCGTCGCCACCAGCGGCGCCACCCCATGTCGCAGCCAGTCGGTTGCCGAATAGGGCGTCCCATGGATACCGCTCGAGCACGCTCGAACGAGCCCGGTGAGGCGCATCGCACCGAGGCGTCGCTCCAGGGACGGATAGCTGAGCGACGCGATCACACGATCTAGATCGGTGAGGGAGAGAGGGCCGGTAGCAAGGGCGTGCAGCATCGTCGACGACCACCCCTCGGCAAGCACGCCGATCACGGCTTTTGCCGAACGACTTCCAAGAGGAATCGGGCCATCGGGCGAATATTCGAGCCACCGCTCCAGGATCTCGACAGGGGGAAGCAGATCCCTACCGGCACCGGTCAGTTCGTACTCGAGAGTGCCAGGGAACCGGTTCCGGCGCCGCTTCTCGATCGCGCCGACTCTGACCAGTCGGTTGAGCTGGGCGCGCAGGGTGGTCTGCGCGGGCAAGCCGGTCTGTCCGCGCAGGTCAGTCTGGCTTTTCGGCCCCTGCGCCAGGTATCTGACGATCGCCGTGTTCAGCGGCGACGCAAGCATGAGAAGCGTCTGCGCCCCGGAGCGCGCCCCATTCCCGCTCCCGTTGACTGAGTTTGAGTTCGCAGTCAAGCCTAGGTATTATTGCATTAATCAGCTCTATTTGGGTATAACTCAGCACCAGGCGCGAAGGGCGGTCCCTGGGCGACTCGACAG
>JBAVGD010000095.1:0-2865 GCA_049684635.1 Solirubrobacterales bacterium
TTCTGATCCTTCACTGCAACGGGAACGGGTGCAGCGCTGAAATTCACCAAGGCGGGGAATCACCTTTTGTCTACGTGGTGGCCCAATTCAGGATCGTCCATAAGGGCAAGCAACTCTCCCCCGAACTGGTCGGCTATCGGTGTCCGGTGAACAACTCCTACTGCGCCACGCTCGAAGAAAACCTAGGCCTCCTGCCTGGGTAGGCGTAGGGGCGGCCTCCTTCGAGGGATTCTGAACCGCGGCGGAGCGCTAGGGCTGGTCGCCGCCTTCATTCTCGGGGTGGTCCACGTAAATCCAAAGGTGGTCGAGCTGCGCAGCGTTCTCGTCACCCACGACGCGGGCGATCTCCTCAAGTGCCTCAAGGATGCGGGGCTCTACGTCCGGCTTCTCCTCCGTCCGGCGGATTTCGAAGCTGGCCGTCCCTATCCGCCAAAACCCGAGCCTTTGAAGAGCGACACGCATAGCGGTGCGAGTCGCGGTCGCCTCGGCGTTGAACGAGTATCTAACGATCGCGCGTATCGGTGATTCCATGTCGTGACCACCCTACGCCGAAATGGCGGGCTGACCGGCTCGACGCGGCTCGCAGAGCGGCTCGACGGACGGGACAGCCGGGCCGCGCAGCGGACGTCGAAACGCGGAAGCCTGGTGTTGACGATCTCTTGGTGCTTCCGAGGGAACCGAGGGGTCAACCCCCGAGCGCCTTGGCTACCTGATCGACCATCCGTTGGGCGGGACTGGAAGCAAGCCCGGTGACACTCTGAGCGGTTGCCTGAGCGGTGATGCTGACGCGCGACTGGTCGCCATCGGGGGTAACCGTTAGCGTGATCTGGCTCTTGGTCCACTGTCCGAATGCGCGCTTCTGAGCTGAGACGAACCCAGGACCCGCGTTGATGTTCTTGAAACCGGCTGTAGTCAGAGCGCGCACGCACGTCTGTATTGCGGCGGACATAAGGGTCGGGAAGACCGCGACGGAGGAGGGGTTCAGGCACGAAGCTGGCGCAGTGTGGCCTGCGCTCGCGAGACGATTTCGCGCAGCCGCACCGGGTCGGGGCTGTCGACGAGTGCCATCTCTATCCCGTCCTCCGTGGGCCCGGGCATCTTGCCGTTGAGCGCATCGGTCTGGACGTAAACCTCGCTCAGAACCGCTCGCGCCTCGCCCGATCGAGTGCTGATCGTTGCCTTGTGCTTGTGGTACTCGCTAGACGGCAGGAAGAACTTATAGCCGTAGAACTCGGCGTCGATTGCCTCCGCAAGTCGGCTGTCGATGGTTGCCAGCTCGTCAAGCAGGTCGTCGATGGCGGATGCCAGCTGCTCGTCCGTGGGGCCAGCGGCGCCGATGGGTGGGGACGTCGGCGCCTCAGCTGTCGTCGTCGCCGGTTTCGGGAGGCGGGGCTCGATCTTGCGGGCAACCGCCTGCCAGAACCGATCGTCCGTCCACATCGCGGTTGCGAGGAGCGCCAGGCCGAGCAGCAGCGCGATCCCGAAGAGGACGACCTTCACGAGCGTGGAGCGGCCGACCGTGATCCCAAGCGCGAGGGCTGCGACAAGCAGGAACGCCTGGCCGATAATCACCTTCCAGTTCACTGAGAGAGATACTCTCAGGCGAAGGGGCGAGACCTTCATTGGCGCAATGTAGGTTGATGGTGTTGTGGTTTTCGCCGCCGCTACTGAAACCCCCATCTGGCTCCTCTTTGCCGTACCAGCGCTCACTGCGCTTCTTGGGTTCGTTGTCGGCCAGGTTATGCCAGAGCTTTTCAATCGCCGGGCGGCTGGTCGTGCCAGATACGACGCGGCTATAGCTGCAGTCAGCCGGGCACACGCTGCCCGCTTTGGCGTCGGACTCGAAATTCCGATGGAGTGGCTGAAGTCGCCCGATGCCGCGACTCACGCCGCAACCGAGAGCGAATTGTCGAAGGCCGCTATGGAGCGATTTCTGATAGCGAGCGCCGATGCAAGGGCAGCGCTGGCGGCGCTCCATCCATGGTCACCAGACCTCCAGGTCTACTGGGATGGGACCCTACTGCGCGAGGAGCACTTCGACACGGTGATCGGTCTCCTCTACGAGCGGAGGAAGTCCCCCCTTAAGCGGCATGGCGCTGACAGTGTGAAAACGACCTCCTAGGACAGCAGGGCGCTGCTGCATTCGCGCAGTTGCGAGCGCGTCGATGGCGAGGCGGATCACTTGCGCAAGGGACGAAGAGCAGTCGTCGCGTCACCCTGCAATTCTTGTCGCGCTCTCCAGGTAGGCGCTGAGGCGTCCCGCCGCCTCGACCTCACTTCCCGGCATCAGGTGGCCGTAGCGGTCCATCGTGATCGCGATACTGGCGTGGCCGATGTAGGTCGACAGAGCCTTGGCGTTTACCCCCGCCGCGATCATCAGCGAGGCGAAGGTGTGGCGGCACTCGTGGAGACCGATCGGTTCAAGACCAACTGTCTTCCAGCGCTTGTGGGCTCGTGCCGTCAAGGTCGTCGAGTCGCGGAGCTGGTTACTTGCGTCTGCGAGAACACGTCGGTCGGGGTGCCCGCCATTACGGAGCTTCTGCTCCAGCAGAAAGGCTCGAAGCACCGCTGCGATCGGCACCCGGCGGATCCCGGCGCCGCTCTTTGGCTCGATCTCCCCCTCGTGCACATCCCAAGCCCGCCTTACGTGGATCACCCCGGCATCGAAATCAACGTCTTCCCAGCGAAGAGCCCAAAGCTCCCCGCGCCGCAACCCCCCATACAGCGCGATCGCCCACAGTGTGCGGTCGGCTGGAGGCAGGGCGTCGATGAGTGCGGCCGCCTCGAGCGGGTCGGCGATCCGCTGCCGGCGACCCCGGGTGGCGGGAAGCTCAAGTCCGCTGGTCGGGTTGATCGCGACTTCCG
>JBAVGD010000096.1:0-9390 GCA_049684635.1 Solirubrobacterales bacterium
CCTCAGGACACCTCGTAGAGATGTACTCAGGAAGTGCCTCAGAAAGGCGGGGAGCCGCCGGGGTTCGGCAGTGAGGGAAACAAGAACTGGGCCGTACCGCCCTTTCCGTCGTTGGCCGTAATCGTGACTTCTCCCGGGACAACTTGGCAGGATTCAATCAATCGGTACCAGATTGCTTCGAGGCCGTTACCGACGATACTCCCACTAGTAGCCGTCCAGGAGTAAGTCAGGGTGTCGTCGTCGGGGTCGGTTGCGGGGGTAAGGACTCTGATTGCCACCGAGTAGGATATGTAACATCCTGCCGTCCAATTCCAACCGGAATGATCCCAATACTGCGTCGGACTCGGGAACACTGGTGGGTGATTCAGAGTCGGCGTCGTTCCAGGACCCGGTCCCGGTGAGCCTTCACACACCGTCGCCTGCTGCTTCTTCGCTGTTTCGAGAGCCTTCTTCTTTCTTGCCAATTGCTTGCTGAGTCGGCGCTTCATGGCCTTGTCGTGGGCCCTTCGAAGTGCACGCTTGGTCCGTGCGAGCGATTTCTTGTCATTTTCCACCAGCTGTTCCGCATTCACGCACGCCTGGGTTGCCGAGACGTGAGCGCTGGCAGATGGCGTCGCGGGCGCGGCTGAGGCCGCAGTTGACATTGGCACGGCGGAGCTGATGAGTAGCACCCCCACCAGCAGTGCGAGTAACTGCGCGCTGCGTTTCATGAGGGATCTCCTCTGGTTGTCGTTCGGATTGTGACGCTACGCGCCACCGAACTTACTAGTAGTCGTTAATCGGGGTGGCTGATACATGCGGGATACGGCTATTTGACTGACTGACTATCCCTTGTGGGCGTTCCAGTTGACCCGCCCTGAGTCACAGGAACCGCCGGACACTTTGATACGCAACGCGCCGTGAGCCCGTTTTCCCTTGATCTTGCCTGCGAAGGTAAGGTCGGACGTGGTGTATTCGAACTGGCCGTTTCCGTGTATCTGCGCGCGGGCGTTCGGTACGGTCGTGACTCCTTCCGCGGACCCGGTGTCGCAACCGGCCTGCCACTTGAATTTAATCGTTCTGACCTGTTTGTGGTTGCGGGACAGCGTGAAGCAGACTTTCCCGCCCTGCCGCGTCGTACCTACGTAGCGGACGGCGTTAGCGGCGCGGCTGCACGACACTCCCGGGAGTTTCCCGCCACCGGGACTGCCCGGCGAACCGCCTCCGGGGACCATCGGTGGCAGCGGGGGCTCAGGGACGACGAACGGGTAGACATTCGACCACTCCTCTTCCTCCAGGGGGTTACAGAAGAACGCGGCTTCGGGACAGTCGGACACGTGGACGTAGTGGGTCCCTGCGCCGATGTATTCCGCCCAGGACGTCTGGGACGAGGTCAGGAAAGCGAACGTATCCAGGTTCTGAGCAATGAACCTGCCGTCCGAACCCGTAGCCGGGTTCTTGGCTACCTCGATCGTCCCGCTCTTGTAGCCGGCGGGCAGCGACCACGTCACGGTGGCTTTGTTACCGGTAGTGCTCGGACCTGGCGGATTTATGGTCACCGACGTGATCGTCGACGGGGTGGCCAGTGCCGCGGCGGGCAGCAGCATGACGAGCGCGACGACGCCGATCGCCATGGTCGCCAGCCGCAACCGGAACGGCTTGAGCTGGGTCAACATGATTTGGCTTCCCTTCGTTGCGGGCAGGCGGTAGTGCCTGGGCCTGATTGTGAAGCTGCAACAAAAAGTGGTACGTACACAAAACCTGGCTGTGTTTTGCCAGGCCATAAGATCTCCCCACGTTCAACTGCATCCTGCGCCTTACTTTTTGCTTTGTAAGTTAAAAATAGGAGTAGTAGGGTTCGAAGCCGCTGGCCGGACTTGTCAGTGGGTAGCGGAGCGTTAATTACGCTACTCCTACAAGACGCCATCGAGCCCGCCCGGTTCGAAGGGCGGCGACGACGTCAGGTCGGTCGTCACCCTGCCACCGTTGCCGAAGCTCGTGTCGAGGGTCCCGTCGGGCACGATTGCCGCCGCGGCACTCGCCGCCCCCGCTCCGACTCCCCAAGCGAGCACGAGCATCTGCGCGACGACGAAACAGCCGATCTTGCGCATGATGCGAGTCTGCCCGCCCGTAGACGCCGAACCATCCGGGTCGCCCCGCAATCCTCGTGCGGGTAACTACCTGGCTCCTGCGATCTGGACCCTGCACACGCTGTTGGTCCCCCAACAGGCGTAAGGCGCGGCATTGACCGGACACCGGATATGTTCGCGGGCACGACCGTGCGGCGAGCAGCCCACTCGGGGTGGACCGATGGACGCCGAACCATCAGAACCGCACGCGCGGTTCGGTTCGATGAGGCGGCGGGAGGAGGCCACGCCAGTCGGGCCATTATGCGCCGAAGGCCAAGGCGCGCCTCCGGCCGACCCTCCCTTGACTGAAAGCGGCTGTTCCACGTCAAACTCTGCGGCGATTCCCTGATGCGTCGGTACTGGTGGGCTGGGAGCCTGGGCCAGCGTGTGTCTAGCCCTTTCCCTTTTCTGAAGCGGGGCTCCCCAACCCACAACGAGAGAAGGCATGATGAACCGTCTACGACCACGACCGACCACAATCATCGCCTGCTTGGCGCTCTTCCTGTCGCTAGGTGGAGGCGCATGGGCGGCCGGCAAGTACATCATCACCAGCAAGAGCCAGATCAAGCCCTCCGTCCTCGAGCAGCTGACCGGTGACCGCGGCCCCAAGGGAGCGCGGGGCATCCAAGGAGCGCAGGGGATCCAAGGGAACCCAGGGAGCCAAGGGATCCAGGGGATCCAGGGTGCGCCAGGAGCCAACGGCACCGTGTCGATCGTGGTCGCGCACGAAGAGGCCGAAGTCGGGCCCCTGACCGAAGGAGCCACCGTAGCCGAGAGTGTGGCGTGCCCCGCAGGCTCCACCCCAACCGGAGGCGGTGGATGGGTTAACGGCAAGCTCGTCCTGATCGGCGACTCGCCGGGCGAACAGGGACAAGGGTGGCAGATAGAAGCTGTAGCCACCGAAGCCTTTGCAGCACATGAAGGCGAAGTCTCGGTGACCGTCTTCTGCAAGACGGAATAGCTATGGGGGTCTGGGTAAGGGCCTTCCACCCGCCTCGGAACGGAGAGGGTGGGATTCGAACCCACGAGGCGGGTTAACCCCGCCCACGCGATTTCCAGTCGCGCTCCTTAAGCCGCTCGGACACCTCTCCGGGCATACAAGGGTATTGGCTCAGCTCAGCGGCGGGCCGCGAAGAAGTCGCGCAGCAGAACGGCGCACTCGTCCTCCATGACATGCCGCTTGACCTCCGGTCGGTGATTGAGTGCCGGCTCTCCGAGAATGTCGAAGACGCTGCCGGCGGCCCCGGCCTTCGGATCGGCGGCGCCGAAGACAACCTCGGGAATCCGGGCGAGGACGATCGCGCCGGCGCACATCGCGCACGGCTCCAGGGTGACGTAGAGGGTGGTATCCGGCAGGCGCCAGCCTCCCAGCGCCCCCGCCGCGGCTCGAATCGCCAGAATCTCGGCATGCGCAGTCGGGTCTCCACGCAACTCACGCTCGTTTCCGGCAACGGCAAGTGCCTCACCATCGCGCGCCACGACGGCGCCAATCGGGACGTCGCCGTGCTCTCCCGCCTTGCGGGCTTGCGCAATCGCCAGGCGCATCATGCGAAGGTGAGTGACAGTTGCCGGGTCGGCTGGCACGATCGAAGTATGTGCCACCAACAACTTCACCGGCGGACCGGTGTTCTTGAGGAACCCGCCCGGCCGTAGGACCGGCCAGCCAGACCAGATGAACAGACGCGCTTCGACCATCGCCGCTGCCATGCTGCTCGCCGGGCTCTGTGCAATCGCCGCCCCCGCGGGGGCGAAGATGGCGGTCTCACCCGCGCGCGAATTCGCGCCAGGCGAGCTCGTGGTCAAGTTCGACGGGGGGAGCCACGGGGGGGCCGTCGCCATCCCCCCATCGGTCGGCGTTCGACGAGCGGCGCTCCTGCTTCGCGACAACCCACGCGTTGCCTACGCCGTACCCAACTACATTGCCACCGCCTCCGCCAGGTCAGCCATATCCAGCATCAACCTCCCGAACGACCCTGGATCGCTGGGCGTTCCCCCGGACCCCCCGGGCGGCTGGATTGCGAAACAGTGGAACTTCCTGCTCTGGGAAGGCGAGAGCACTCCCCTGCACCCCACTTCCCCGGGCGGTATCGACGCGATAGGCGCCTGGGAACACCTGGCCGAAGCGGGGCGCCCCGGCGCGAGCGGCGTCACGGTCGCCGTGCTCGACACCGGAATCGCCTACCGCGCAAAGGGCGAGGCCTTTCGCCGCAGCCCCGACTTCACCTCGGGCCAGTTCGTCAAGGGCTACGACTTCGTCAACCACGACCCGATACCGCTGGACGAAAACGGCCATGGCACGCACGTCGCCGGCACGATCGCCGAGAAGACGAACAACGGCATCGGCCTCACGGGCCTCGCGTACCGGGCAAAGCTGATGCCGGTTCGCGTCCTCGATAGAAACGGCAGCGGCAAAGCCGACGACATCGCCCAAGGCATTCGCTACGCCGTGTCACACGGGGCCGATGTGATCAACATGAGCTTCAACTTCGGTTGTGGCAAGCGAGTGCCAGGGGTCAACGAAGAACTGCACCGCGCGTACCGCATGGGGGTTATCGCGGTGGCTGCGATTGGAAACCTCGGCTCGGAGGTCTGCGTCGCGCCCCCCGCGACGGGCCCGCGGGTCATCGGGGTTGGAGGAACAACCGAGGGCGGCTGCCTCGGCAGCTACTCGCTGACCGGTCCCAAAATCGATGTCGTCGCCCCGGGAGGAGGCCCGCCCGCGCCCGGCTGCCCGTCGGTCTCGTCGCGACCGATCTACCAGGTCACCTTCGAAGACGGCAGCACTCGTGAATTCGGCGAGCCGGACGAATACGTCGGCACCTCGATGGCCGCGGCCCATGTGTCGGGGGTGGCGGCGATGATCCTGGCCGCGGGGGTCCTGCCGTCCCACATCTCGCCAAAGGGCACGGTGAACCGGTTGACCCGACGGCTGCGCGACACCTCCCGCAGCCTCGGGCTGCCGACGACACGGCAGGGAGCGGGGCTCATTGACGCCACCCGGGCGACCGAGCCGCTGCCAACCGAATAGGGACTCGCGCAGCCACAAGCACGCCCAAGAGACTGCCTCATACCCCCGCGCACGCCTGGCGGCCGCAACCGGCGCAGGCCTCACCCGCGCACGCCTGGCGGCCGCGAACACCTCGCGGGGTGGCCGCAACCGGCGCGGGCCTCATCTCCGGTGGTGCGAACGCTAGGTGGTGCGAACGATGATCACGCTGCAGGAAGCGTGATGGGAGACGTTGTTGGGGACGCTGCCGAGCAGGAAGCGCCGCGCTCCCGCCATGCCCTTGTTGCCGACAACTATGAGGTCGGCACCGACCTGCTCCGCAACGTTGAGGATTGCGTCCGCCGGGTTGCCCTCGACCGGGTGGGTCTGGACCTCGACCTGCTCCTGCTTCGCGATCGTGGCGGCGCTGTCGAGGACCCGGTTCACATCCTCACGCGGGCCGATCTCATGCTGGACGTCCGCCGGAGCATCCAGCTGCTCCCCTTCGATCCTTCGCTTCGGGACGGGTTCGTAGGCGCTGACGATGCTGAGCGTGGCGTTGGAGAGCTTGGCGAGCTCGGCCGCCTGACGAACTGCCTCGCCGGCGGTATCCGATCCATCGGTTCCAACCACGATGCGAGTGAACACGCCGCCTCCTGTCTCAGTTGATCGATTCCATGGCCCGTCCGCCTCGGGCGAGCGTGGCCGAACGGTCAAGGGCCGCGGTGATACTAACGCCCGCTCTGGCGCACGGGGAGCCCGCGAAATCCGTCTCCCAGAATTTCCGTCGGCGTCGTCGCAAGACGGACTATCGCGATCACCATCGAGGCGATCAGGCAGACGATGAGGATCGCCATCCCAATTCTCCACAGCGTTGGCATTAGGCTGATCTCATCATGGAGAGGATTGCCGAGGGAGTTTGGCTGCTGCGCGGAGATCTGCGCCACAGCATGAACATCTACTTCCTCGAGGACGGCGAGGGAGTCGTCCAGTTCGACGCCGGCACCAAAGCGATGACCAAGGCCGCCCGAGCGGCGGCTAAAGAGCTGGGCGGGGTCAGCAAAATCGTGCTTGGCCATGCCCACGCCGACCACCGCGGCACGGCGCCGTTCATGGGCGTCCCGGTCCAATGCCATCCGGATGAGGTCGCCGATGCCGAAAGCGATGCCTCGATAGCCCCGTACATGGAACTCTCACAGCTCCCAGTCGCACCGGTGCGCTGGATCTATCCGTTCTTGCTGCGACGCTGGGACGGCGGAGCGGTAAAGATCGACGGGACCGTCTCCGAGGGAGACGAGGTCGCGGGCTTTCGGGTCATCCACTTCCCGGGGCACGCACCGGGACTGATCGGTCTGTGGCGGGAGAGCGATCGGATCGCGATCGTCAGCGACGTGGTCTACTTCGTCGACTCGGCGCGGCTCAAACCGCTGCCGCCAGGCGAGGCGAGCGTCCCCCATCCAGCCTGGGCGTGGGATCACGCGAAATCGAAGGAATCGGTGCGAAAGCTTGCGGCGCTGGAACCGGCCGTCGTCTGCGCCGGGCACGCAGAGCCTTTGCGTGGCGAAAACCTGCGCGCAACGCTGGAGCGCGCTGCCGAGAAGCTCTGAGCCGGTAGTTTCCGCCCCCCATGCTCGGGACCTATGCCTCGGCGGCCCTGATCTGCGCCATCTCGCTGCTCGTCGGGCGCGCGTTGCTTTCAGTGGCGGGGCGCGATGCCTGGTCGTGGCTGGAGCCTGCCGTTGGCCTTGGCACGGTGCTCACCGTGAGCGGCATCCTTGCCCGGGCGCCGGGGCATGGGACATCGGCGACCGCCGGGCTGGCGCTGCTCGTGGTCGCGGCGCTCGTGGTTGTCGTGCGCCGGCCCTACGCTGCGGGCGGCACCCTCCGCTCGGCCTTCCCGGTTGTCCTGGTGATTGCCGTGGTCCTCTCGATCCCCTTCGCCGTGAGCGGGCACTGGGGCCTGCTCGGGGTCGGCTTCAACAACGACCTCGGCCTGCACCTCGCGTGGGCTGAGTGGCTGCGCAGCGGCTTCGGCCCCTCACCCGACGCCGGCTATCCGCTTGGGCCACATGGACTCGCGGTGGCGATGGCCGCCGTGCCGGGGATCGGCCTGGGGCAGGCGTTCGTCGGTGAGATCCTCGCGATTGGAGTGATGACCGGCCTGACGGCGCTGGCGGCGCTGCCCGGCCTGGGCCCGATCCGGCGAGCGCTTGCGGCCACGCTCGTCGCCGTCTCCTATCTCGGCGCCTCGTATTTCGCGCAGGGAGCATTCAAGGAGCTCGCGGAGGCACTTTTCGTCCTCGCCTTCGCCGTGGCTCTGGGGGACCTCGATCGCCGACGAGCCGATTCCGCTCCTCATGGGAGCGTTTTCGGCCCGTCGGCGGGCGGGTTGCGGGGGTGGATCGGGTTCGTCCTCCCGTTCCTGGCGCTCGCCGGCGGCATCTTCTTCTCCTACAGCTTTGCCGGCCTCGCTTGGCCGCTGGCGACCGTCGCGCTCTGGAGTCTCACGGTGCCCGCGGCGCGCCGTGCCCTGAGTCCCAGATCGTTGCTCCGGTTTCTCTTGCGACCGGCCACCGTCGCTGCGCTCGCGGCTCTCGTCGTGCTGGCCGTGGCGGCAACCCTGGTCGGCCCGTTTGGCTTCGTCCACAGCTTCAACAAAGTCGCCGGAAGCAACACGTACGGGCCGGTCTCGGCGGTCGAGGCGCTGGGGATCTGGCCGACGAGCAACTACCGCCTCAACGCCGCCGGCGGCGCTCACCTGACCGGCTTTGCCGGGGCCATCGCAGCGCTCGCGCTCGCCTTGGGCCTGATCTGGTGGGTACGCCGCCGCGAGCTCGCCGTTCCGATCGCGCTCGGCGCCTGCGCCGCGCTCTACGTCATCTCCCTTCCGTTCAGCGGCGACTACTCGGCGGCCAAGGCGCTGATGATCGGGGCCCCGCTGGCGATGCTCGTCACCGTGCGCCCGCTTCTTGCCGAGCTTCTGCCGAGAAGCAGCGCAAGCCGGCGGCGGGCAAGCGAGCATGCCGCTCCCCGTGCGAGAGGTGGCCTGGTCGGGAGCCTTGGCTGGTCACTCCTCGCTGTCGTCTTCATCGCCGGCACCGCCTACTCGAGTCTCCTGGCCCTGCGCGACGCGCCCGTTGGGCCGCCTGGTCACGGAGCCGAGCTGCGGGCCTTCCTGCCGATCCTGCACGGCAAGTCGGTTCTCTACGCCGGCCAGGACCGCTACGCGGCGTACGAGCTGCTCGGTGCCGACACGCACGTCCCGCTCGTCGAGTTTCCCGACGCTGAAGTCTCCCCCAATCCGGAGAAGCCATTCGATACCGGCGACGCCTACAGCCCGATCGACTTCGACTCCTTCGCCCGCGCAACGCTCAATCGCTTCCCCTACGTGATCACCAGCCGCGCCGCCTGGAACAGCCAGGCCCCGCCGAACTTCCGGCGCATTGCCGCCACCCCGTCCTACCTGCTCTGGGAACGAACGGGCCCGACACCGCGGAACCGGCACGTGCTGCTGGAGGAAACCCAGGCGGCGGCGCGGGCGAACTGCGCCGCACCGGAGGTTCGCATCCTCACCGCGAACCCCGGCCGTGCCTCGCTCTTCCCAACTCCGGTGATCGGCGCGAAGGCTCGGTGGACTCCGAGCAGCACCCTGGGAACCGGCGAGCGAGCCTCACAGACGCTGAATCTCCCGCCCGGACGCTGGAGGCTGTCGCTTCAATACTTCTCCCCCTTTGGTCTCACGTTGACGGCGGCAGGCTTCCGGCAGCCGCTTGAGGCGGCCCTCGACGGCCAGCGCCCCAACACGATCAGCCTCGCGAACGACGGCCAGTTCTGGCCGGCGGGCCAGATCGAAAGTCCCGGCGGCCCCGTCAGGTTCACGATCGCGGCAGCGGCCGCGAGCACGCTGCAGCGCATCAGCGGCTACAACGGCACGGCTTATGTCGGCGAGCTCGTCGCGGTCGCCGCCCAGCCGCACCGCATGGTCTCGCTTGGGGGGACCTGCGGCGGCTGGATCGACTGGTACCAGTCAACCGCGGCTCCCTGACCTGGCCCAGACCCCGCGGTGCGATGGAGTCCGAGAAGCTGGGCCCCGAGGCGACCAGCCGTCGCAAGGCGTGCAGACGGTAAGACAGGCTCTCAGGCGGCCTTGGAGGCCAGCCGCTGCTCGGCCGGACGGACCACGTCCCAGATCAGACCGAGGCGCTCAAGGGATCCGATCACGAGGGCCGAGAGGTCGACCTGCCAGCGGCGGAGACCGTGGACCGCAGAGGTCGGGAAGGCGTGATGGTTGTTGTG